>JBPCVZ010000209.1:0-3726 GCA_051010015.1 Hyphomicrobiaceae bacterium | reverse complement strand
GGGCGGGGCCGGGCAAGCTGGCGGAGTCGAATGCCGAGCAAGTCAAGATCGTGCGCCAGATCATCGAAGGCCTCGGCCGTGAGGTCGCGTCGCCGGATGAAGCGCGCGAGATCCTGGAATTGAAGGGCGGCGACAAGGTGGAGTTTTGATCACGGGCTGTGCGCGCTTCTGTTTGACGGGGAAGGTATCCGTAAGACGGAGATCGTGCCTCTTCATCTCGCCGATCAAGAGTTAAGCCTTTCGGGACTAAAGCGTGTCGCATAAAATGCTCCCCGCTTTAGATTCCTTTTGGCTCACGGCTATTCCCTCGCTTCGCTCGGGGCCTCCGCCATGCACGCGTTAGCGTGCGTCGCACGCTGTGGGCGGCGCGAGGCGCCGGGCCGCGGTCGCGGCCTTGATGTTGAATCCGATTGAATGCGACAGGCTTTAGGAGAACACCGTGCTGTTCATGATTATCGAGCATTTCCGCGATCAGGATGCCCAGGCCGTCTATGCCCGCTTCAAGGAACGCGGCCGGATGGCGCCGGAGGGCCTGACCTATCTCGATTCGTGGATCGAGGTCGGCTATGGGCGTTGCTTCCAGTTGATGGAATGCGATGACGCCAGGCTTTTGCAGGAGTGGATCCTGGAATGGAACGACCTTGCGCGGTTCGAGATCGTGCCGGTCCTGACATCGAAGGATACGAGTGAGATCGTGAACCGTAAGATTGCGGGCTAACGGTTGCCGGTGAGACGCTTTTGTTCGCGATCGCGGATGCGGTCGGCGACGCCTGTCCAGGCCCACGAGCGGCTGACGTCACCGTCGAGACTGTGATGCGCGGCGAAGAATTCAGCAATGTCGGCGGCGAGTATGCCGTGCTCACCCTCCAGCAAAGCCGCAACTGACTCGACTTCTTCCGGTGTCGGCGTGACGTCCTTTTGCTCGTTCCACACGTTGCTCATACCTGGCCCTGATCATCTGATTTGACAGTCAGGGCAGCAAGTAATGCGCCAGTTCAAGTGAACCGACAGTGCCGCTCCGCACAGGCCAAGAGTGTCCCGTTGCGGCGCAGGGCGGTGTTCGCATGTGTCCCGGGCTGGGGCAGTGCGCTGCACTGTTGCTTAACAGGTGGCGTGATGCCTAATTCTGCGCCTTGGGTTTCTTGGCGACCGGTTGTTTTGGTCCAACGGACGCGGCCTTGAGTTTGGTACGCGTGGCCGGCGCGCGATTGCGAGCACGTCGCAATTTTCGGCGGCGCTTCTTGCGCGACGCGCGCCGCTTGGCAACGCGGTTGCCACAACTCCAGCCGAGGACTTGCTTTCGAATGCTGACGACCTCGTTCGATGTTGTGCTTACCGGCATCGAATCGAGCGTGTTCGACGAGAAGTAGAGCTTCCAGCCATGGGTCAAAAAGCCGTGCTCGAGCAGACTTTGAGCGCGGACCCCACGATCCTTCGCACTCGGCGATCCGAGCACGATCGCGACCAAGCGGCGACCCTCACGCGAGGCACTGGCGACGATGTTGAAGCCGGAATCGCAGATGAAGCCGGTCTTGATGCCGTCGGCGCCTTCGAATGTGCGCAACAGGGAGTTGTGTGATCGCAGGCGGCGCTTGCCGATGCGCAGATAAGGGGTTTTCCAGTAGTGGGCGTGCTCGGGGAAGTCGCGCTGGACCGCCATGGCCAGGCGGGCAAGATCGCGGGCGGTGGTGACCTGGCCGGCGACGGGCAGGCCGTTCGGGTTGACGAAGTTGGTCCGCACCATGCCGAGCCGCTTGGCCGTCTCATTCATGCGGACGATGAACGCGTCCTTGTTGCCCGAGACCGCTTCGGCGAGCATGACCGCAACATCGTTTGCCGACTTGATGATCAAGGCGCGCAGCCCAAGCTCGAGCGAGATTTCGGCGCCGATCGGCAAGCCGATCTTACTCGGCGGCTCCTTGGCGGCGGTCTCGGTGCTGATCAGTTTGCTCTCAAGGGTAAGATCGCCGCGCTTGAGCGCCTCGAAAACCACATAGGCGGTCATGATCTTCGTCAGTGATGCGGGATACCAGAGCCTGTCCGCCTCTTCGGCGTAAAGCACCTTGCCATTCGACATGTCGAACAGCAGCGTTGGATTGGCAGCCGCCCGCAGGGGCGCGAGCGCGAATATGAGAAATGCGATAAAAATCAAGCTGCGCGATCGAAGCGGCATCCGTGTCTCCGGTCCCATTTTTTTTGGCGTAACACATATTCCGCGATACCGGCAATGCACTGTCGGCACTGCGTGGGTCAGCATGCCGAGCATGAGGCGAAGCGGCCACGGGGCAGCCATGAACATTGCGCCTTGGCGGCGTATCAGGGGTGTTGAAGTGGTGCCCCAGGTAGGCACCATCACGGGTTATGCAACCTGTGCAAACCCTTATAAGATGGGGGACTTTGTCGGTTGACCTTGTTGCGATGTTGTGTAAATTGTGGTGTAAATTGTAGCGCACGTTACACCACAAAGGTCAGCATATGCCGGGCGACGGATCAAGCATAAAGAAGCAGAAATACATGAAACTGCGCGACGGGTGGTGGCACTACTTCCGCCGCGTCCCGAAACGCGTGCGGACGCTCGACGGCCGCGACTTTGTCGAGCAGTCTACGAACCAAAGAGAGGCGCGTTACGCCGAGGCGGCGATCATCGTCCGAGAGCTTAATGAAGCCGCTGAGCACCGTTGGCAGATGTTGGCCGATGGGCTGGAGCCCTCCGCAATCGAGGTCGGGTACTCGGATGCAGTGGATCGCGCGCGGGCGCTGGGTTTCTCGTATCGAGCAATAGGGGAGCTGGCTACACCCGAACATCGGGACGACCTTGTCCGGCGCCTGCTAGAGTTGCAGCAACAAGGATTACTCGGGGCTCCGAAGGTGGTCGAAGCTGTCTTAGGTACGGTCGACGCTCCGCAGATCATGCTTTCCAAATTGTATCTGACATACGCGGAGCTATCGAAGGACGTCCAGGCGCACCACCGGGAGAGCACCAACCGCAACTGGCACAACCAACGGCGGCGGGCTGTCGACTTCGCACTGGACGCGATCGGCGACAAGCCGCTGCACGAGATCACCGAGGACGATGGTCTAGCGCTACGTGCGTGGCTGCAAGGGCAAGTCGAGGCGGGTACGTTCCAGGGCGGCTATGCGAACAAGATACTCGGTTGGCTGCACACGATGGCCGAGGAAGTGCGCAAGCTTAAGAAGCTCAAGTTCGACAATCCGTTTGCCGGGCTGCGGCTCAAGAACGCGCAGCACCGCAAGCGCCCTCCGTTCACTTCGAAGTTCGTCGAGACGGTCCTACTTGGTCCGAACTCTCTTATCGATCTGCACGACGAGGCGCGGGCCGTGGTGGCGATCGTGGCGTCGACGGGTATGCGTCCGGTCGAGCTAGTGCAGATGCGTGAAGGTAACGTCGTGCTCGACGCGCCTATTCCGTATCTCCGCATTCGTCCAGACGGTGACAGCTTGAAGGAAGCCGCCGAGGCGGGCTTGAAGGTGCGACACACCGCTCGCGATATCCCGCTGTGCGGCAGCGCGTTGGCGGCTGCCAAGACGATACCGAACGGCCTTGTCCACTACAAAGGGCGCTCGGACAGTCTAACGTCGATCATCGGCAAGCACCTGCGGAACGGCAGCCTACTGCCGTCGGAGCGACACTCGCTATACTCGCTTCGGCATACGTTCAAGGATCGCTTGCGCGCTGCCCGGTGTCCGGGTGAGATTATGGACATG
>JBPCVZ010000208.1:0-9714 GCA_051010015.1 Hyphomicrobiaceae bacterium | reverse complement strand
GCGCTCAGGGTAGCGATGGAGTCCGGCCACGTGGCGGGCGCTGGCCTCGATGTCTGGGACGTCGAGCCGCCACCGCAGGACCATCCCCTATTGAGGCGCGACAACGTTGTATCGACCTACCACACGGCGGGCGTCACGAGCGAAGCGCGCGGGCGCGTCGCTCAGTACGCCAGTGACCAGATCGTCCACCTGCTTTCGGGCAATCGCCCGCCACGAATAATCAATCCCGAAGCCTGGCCGGCCTACGTCAAGCGATACGAAAGGATCATGGGCCGGACACCGGCCTAGGTTACGCTGGCACGATTGCCATCGGCCGAGCTTGACGACATGGCCGTTCAGGCGAGACAGCAGCACTTCGCCCCACCAGCCAACCGGACAAAGAGGCCGACATGCCAGCCATTCAGATCGGCGACACCGTCATCCAACGCATCGTCGAACAGGAAGACGCGTTCTTCGACGCGTTCGAGTTCTTTCCCAACCTGACGCAGGATATGATCGATGAAAACCGCGACTGGCTTTATCCCATCTTCTTCAAGCCGGGCGGTACGCGCTTCATCCTGTGTGTCCAGAGCTACCTCGTTCAGACGCCGCATCACACCATTCTGATCGACACCTGCGTCGGCAACCACAAGCCGCGAAAAATGCGTGCCTTCTGGGATAACCTGGCGTCCGATCAGTACGAGAAGAACCTCGCTGCAGCCGGTGTCAGCGTCGATGACATCGACATGGTCATGTGCACGCACCTGCACACCGATCACGTGGGCTGGAACACCAAGCTTGAAAACGGCCAATGGGTGCCGACCTTCCCCAATGCGCGTTACGTCTTCTCCGAAAAAGAGCTCAACTATTGGACCGAGCGTCATGCTGCCGATGAAGCCGCCGCACCCTGGATAACGGATTCAGTGCTGCCCATCGTTGCGGCGCAGCGCTGCGATCTCGTCAAGAACGACCACCAGTTGACCGATGGCGTGGAGTTGATCGCTTCACCCGGCCACACGATCGACCACTGTTCCGTTCACGTGCACCGTGGTGACTCTCAGGCTCTGATCACCGGCGACATGATCCACTCGCCCATCCAGGCCCGCTACCCCGAGCTTGGCATGTTGAGCGATTATGATTCGGCCGAGGCCGGCCGATCACGCCGCGCAATCTTCGATCGTTTTATGGATACGCCAACATTAATGTGCACGGCGCACTTCCCGCAGCCGTCGACTGGCCGGTTCGACCGCTGGGACGACGCCTACCGTTTCGTGCCGATCGACACCTAGCCACGTTCTTATCCCCGCTGTTCGGTCGTGGATGTAGAATTGCAAGGACGACACAGTTGTCGACGTTATGCGCATGGCCTTTTTTATTGTGAACGACCAGGCGTCAAAATGGGAGAATAGCAATGTCGCGGTTCGATCCGGATGACTTCGACTACGATTTCTGGAAAGACGCCGACAAGCGACCGGGCTGGGACGACCTCGAGCCCGGCGTCACGCTCGCCTCAAAACCGATCACCATCACTGCAGAAATCATTCAGCGCTATGCCCGTTCGATCGGCGACACCAATCCGCTCTATTTCGACGAAGCCTATGCCAAGACGACGCGCTTTGGTGGCCTGATCGCACCGCCAAGTATCCATGCCTTGTTCTTGTTTGCCTGTACCGAGCATGATCATTTCATGCGCACACCCGGCACCGTCAACATGGGGCAGAACTGGTGGATCCATGAACCGGTGCGCCCCGGCGATACGATCACCCTGGCATCACGCTGTCTCGACAAGCTGATCCGCAAGGGCAATACGTTCGCGGTCCATGACAACGTCTTTACCAACCAGCACGGCACAGTCGTCTGTTCCGGCCGCGGCTGGACCATGCGGCCATACTAAGGGAGCCAATCATGTCTGAGACGATTGCCTACGCGGACATTGCCGTTGGTTACAGCTTCGAGGGTCCCCGGATCGATGTCACGCGCGAGATGATCAAGGAATTCGCGATGGCATCGTTCGACAACAATCCGCTGCACTGGGACGACAAGTTCATATCGGAAACGACCTTTGCCGGTCACAAGAAGTTTGACACGGTTATCGGTCATGGCCTGATGACATACGCGTTCATGGTGCGGGCCATGACCGATTGGTTGTGGCCGGACAGCGGCAATCATCGCCGCATGGAAACACGGTTTCGGCAACCTGTTTATCCCGGCGACACCGTCCGTGTTCAGGTGACAGTCCGCGATAAGCGAGAGACCCGGAAGGGAAAATGGCTTGATTGCGCGGTAACGGTTCTCAATCAGGACGACCAGGTGGTCGCGACCGGTGATGCGCTTGCCGAACTCCTGAATTGACCGAAGGCGACCCGGCCGATCGAGGCGGAAAATAAAGCTTGAGTTGTCTCTGGTATGTGGTATGCCACGTTAAGTGTCACTGACCGGGGTACCGGTCAGCCCAGTCCTTATGGCGTTCGAGCTGCGACGACCGATGTCCAACTCCTTGAAAATCAGGCCGATCGTCGAGACCGCGAGCATGAGCACGCGGATCTATGAGCAGCTCAAAGCCGCCATCACAACAATGGACATCTATGCTTCGGATGCAAACCTGAAGTTGGACGAGCGCGGCCTGTCAGAACAGTTCGGGTCGTCACGAACGCCTCTGCGTGAAGCACTGACGCGGCTCGACCAGGATGGTCTCGTCAGGATACTTCCGCGCCGCGGCATCGTGATCGTGCGCAAGACCAAGGCTGAAATCCTCGAGATGATAACGGTCTGGGCGGCTCTCGAGAGCATGGCGGCAAGGCTGGTTTGTGAAATCGCCACCGATGATGAAATCGTTGAACTCCGGCAACTGGTCGATGCCTACGACAGCTCGCAGGTCGAGCAGCACATGAGCGAGTATTCGGAAGACAATATCCGCTTTCACAGCAAGATAATCCGGTTGTCTCAGTGCGATCTGATTGCCGAGATGACCGATGGTCTGTTTCGTCATGTCCGTGCCATCCGGCGACGAACCATCCATGAGAAAGACCGTGCACAGCGGTCGGTGCAGGACCATCGCCAGATCGTCGAGGCGCTGATCCGTCGTGATGCAAATCTGGCAAGCCGACTTGTGCGCGAACATACGATAAAGCTGCGCGATCACGTCGAGAAGCACGTCGATCTGAGCTGATGACAATTTGCGGCGGCGACACCGAGCGGTCGCCGACCGATCTGATCTGCCTAGGGGAGAGACATGACGACACAAGAGACCGGCGCACTGACCGACGGCTTCCATTTGATTATCGATGCCCTCAAACTCAACGACCTCAACACAATCTATGGCGTACCGGGAATCCCGATTACCGATTTCGGACGCATGGCCCAGGCCGCCGGTCTCCGTGTCATTTCGTTCCGTCACGAACAACACGCCGGCAATGCGGCTGCCATTGCCGGCTACCTGACGCAAAAGCCCGGCATCTGCCTGACAGTCTCGGCGCCGGGCTTCTTGAACGGTCTCACTGCATTGGCCAATGCAACAACCAACTGCTTCCCCATGATCCTGATTTCTGGATCGTCCGAGCGCGAAATCGTCGACCTGCAGCAAGGCGACTACGAGGAGATGGACCAGCTCGCCATCGCCAAGCCGCTATGCAAGGCCGCTTTCCGCATTCTGCACGCTGAAGATATCGGCATTGGCATCGCCCGCGCGATCCGCGCCGCCTGCTCCGGCAGACCGGGCGGTGTCTATCTCGATCTGCCTGCCGCACTGTTCGGCCAAACCATGGATGCCGCGGCCGGTGCCGCATCGCTCGTCAAGGTCATCGACCCTGCGCCCGCACAAATCCCATCGCCACAGGCTGTTGGACGGGCGCTCGACCTCCTGAAAGAGGCCAAGAAACCGCTGATTATTCTCGGCAAAGGTGCCGCCTATGCCCAGGCCGACGATGCAATCCGCGCGCTCGTTGAAAAGAGCGGTATTCCATATCTGCCGATGAGCATGGCGAAGGGGCTGCTGCCGGATACGCATCCGCAATCGGCCGGTGCGGCTCGGTCGCTGGCGCTCAAGGAATCCGACACGGTGATGCTGATTGGCGCCCGTCTCAACTGGTTACTCAGCCACGGCAAGGGCAAGACCTGGGGCGCGCCCGGCACGCAGAAATTCATCCAGATCGATATCGATCCGAAGGAAATGGACTCCAACATCGAAATTGCGGCGCCGGTCGTCGGTGACATCAAATCATGCGTCTCGGCCTTGTTGGACGGCATGGGCGACAGTTGGAGCGCGCCGCCAACCGAGTGGACCAACGCGATCCGAGAGAAGGTCGAAACCAACGTCGCGCGCATGGCGCCGCGCCTGCAGAACAACAATGTGCCGATGGATTTCCACGGCGCACTCGGTGCCCTCAAGACGATCATGAAGGAGCGGCCCGACACGATACTCGTGAACGAGGGCGCCAACACGCTCGATTTCGCCCGCAGCATCATTGACATCTACCAACCCCGCAAACGCCTTGATGTCGGCACGTGGGGCGTCATGGGCATCGGCATGGGCTTTGCCGTTGCCGCCGCCGTTGAAACCGGCAAGCCCGTACTTGCCGTCGAAGGTGACAGTGCCTTCGGTTTTTCCGGCATGGAGATCGAAACGATCTGTCGCTACAAGCTGCCGGTCTGCGTCGTCGTATTCAACAACAACGGCATCTACCGCGGCACCGACACCAATGACGCGAGCGATGACGTTGCGCCGACCGTGTTCGTCAAGGACAGTCGCTACGACAGGATGATGGAAGCTTTCGGCGGCGTTGGTGTCTACGCCACGTCACCGGATGAACTTTCCCGCGCCGTCAACGAAGCACTGGACTCCGGCCAGCCGACCTTGATCAACGCCGTCATAGATGAGAACGCCGGCACCGAAAGTGGCCGCATTGGCAATCTCAACCCGCAAAGCGTGGTCGGGAAGAAATAATACCCTCGGTCGTACTCAACCAATCGCCGAAAAGAAGAGCGTCATGGAAGCACTGAAAAACGTCAGAATCCTCGATTTCACCCACGTTCAGTCAGGTCCCACATGCACCCAATTGCTCGCTTGGTTTGGGGCTGATGTGATCAAGGTTGAACGTCCTGGCGTCGGTGATGCGACGCGCAAGCAACTCGTCGATGTGCCGGGCGCAGACTCGCTTTATTTCACGATGCTCAACCACAACAAGCGATCGATTACGCTCAACACCAAAGATGCGACGGGCAAAGAAGTGCTCGAGCGCCTTGTCAAAGAGTGTGATGTGCTCGTCGAGAATTTCGCACCCGGTGCGCTCGACCGGATGGGCTTCGGCTGGGAACGTATCCAGGAGCTCAATCCGCGCATGATCATGGCCTCGGTCAAGGGTTTCGGGCCGGGCCCTTACGAAGACTGCAAAGTTTATGAGAACGTTGCGCAATGCACCGGTGGCTCGGCTTCAACCACCGGTTTCCTCGATGGTCCCCCGACCGTCACGGGTGCTCAGATCGGCGATAGCGGTACCGGCCTGCATCTCGCACTCGGCATCGTCGCCGCGCTCTACCAGCGTGAACAAACCGGCCGTGGTCAGAAAGTACTTGCCGCGATGCAGGATGGCGTTCTCAATCTGTGCCGCGTGAAACTGCGTGATCAGCAACGACTCGAGGCAGGGCCGTTGAAAGAATACAGCCAGTTTGGCCAGGGCATCGAATTCGGCGATGCAACGCCACGTGCCGGCAACGACTCGGGTGGTGGTCAACCCGGGTGGATCCTGAAATGCAAGGGCTGGGAGACGGACCCCAACGCCTACGTGTATTTCATCACCCAGGCCGCCGTTTGGGGAAAAATCTGCGACCTTATCGGCCAGCCGGACTGGAAGGACGCACCGGGCTACGCCAAGCCGGACGAAAGGCTCGATAAGATCCCGCAGATTTTCGACCGCATCGAAGAGTGGACGAAGACCAAGACCAAGCGTGAGGTTATGGATGCCTGCAATCCGCTCGATATTCCTTGCGGGCCAATCCTATCGATGAAGGAACTCGCCGAAGAACCGAGCTTGCGCGAAACCGGCACCATTGTCGAAGTCGAACACCCGGAGCGCGGTCCGTATTTGACCGTTGGCTGCCCGGTCAAGCTCTCCGACAGTCCGGCGGAAGTGAAGCGCTCTCCGCTACTCGGCGAACATACCGCCGAGGTTCTTCGTGAGGTTCTCGGCTACCAGGGCGACGACTTTGACCGTGTGGTCGCGTCGGGCGCGGTCGGCGAACTGCGCGCCGAAGCCGCCGAATAATTCAATAAGAAACCTCAACGGAAGGCACCAACTATGCGTATCGTCGTCCACGGCCAACAGGCGTTTGGCAAGGCTGTCCTCGAGAAGCTGCTGGAGCGCGGTGAAAACGTCGTCGCTGTCTGTACCGCGCCGACGAAGGAAGGTCGCCCCGAGGATCCGCTTGCCGAACTGGCCCGCGAAAAAGGCCTGCCACTACATCAGCCGGCCTCGTGGAAGACACCGGAAGCTGCAGACCTGATGCGTTCGTTCAACGCGGACGTGTGCATGATGGCCTACGTGCTGCTGTTCGTGCCGGAGGAAGTACGCGACGCGCCGAAGTTCGGAACCTTCCAGTATCACCCATCGCTGTGCCCGTGGCACCGGGGGCCGTCGTCGATCAATTGGCCGATCGCGATGGGCAAGACAGAAACAGGCCTGACGATCTTCTGGCCGGATGACGGGCTCGACGAAGGCCCGATCCTGATGCAGAAAAAGTGCTCGATCGGGCCGGACGAGACGCTCGGCGACGTCTATTTCAAAAAACTCTTCCCGATGGGCGTCGATGCCATGCTGGAAAGCCTCGATCTCGTCAAAGCCGGGATCATTCTCAAGCACGACCAGCGCCTCGAGGATGGCTCCTACGAGAGCTGGTTCAAAAAGGCCGATGCCAAGCTCGATTGGTCTCGACCGGTGGCCCAGGTCTACGACGTTATTCGCGCTGCCAATCCGGCACCTGGCGCCTGGACAACGCTTGGCGGCAACGAAGTGCAGGTCTACGACAGCGCCCGCGCGGACGGTGAGGGCACGCCCGGAGAGGTCGTTTCGGTTGATGAAAGCGGCGTAACGGTGCAAGCGAACGGCGGCCGTATCGTGATGAAACGGGTCCGCCCGAAAGGCGGCGACAAGCAGCCAGCTGCCGATTGGGCGAAGAATGCCGGCGTCGAGGCCGGCTCGAAACTCGATAGCTAAGCAAGAAATGACGATACGCGACGCAGACGTCGCATGGGAAACGCCTGGAAAGGAACCGCCGACATGGCAACCGACATCGAAATCGCCCGTAAAGCCAACAAGAAGCCGATCCAGGAAATCGGTGCGAAGCTCGATATTCCAAGCGAACACCTGCTGCCGTTCGGTCACGACAAGGCCAAGGTGTCTGACACGTTCATCAAGTCGCTCGCAGGCAGGCCCGACGGTAAGCTGATCCTGGTGACGGCAATCAATCCGACACCGGCTGGAGAGGGTAAGACAACGACCACAGTTGGCCTCGGCGATGGCCTCAACAAGATCGGCAAAAAGGCTGCGATCTGTATTCGCGAGGCATCTCTCGGGCCATGCTTCGGCATGAAGGGCGGCGCGGCTGGCGGCGGCTACGCTCAGGTCGTGCCGATGGAGGAAATGAACCTCCATTTCACCGGCGACTTCCATGCGATTACGTCGGCGCACAATCTGCTTTCGGCGATGATCGACAATCACATCTACTGGGGCAACGAGCTTGGAATCGACAACCGCCGCGTCGTGTGGCGCCGCGTCATGGACATGAACGACCGCGCATTGCGCCAGATCACGGCGTCACTTGGTGGCGTCGCAAACGGCTTTCCGAGCGAAGCCGGCTTCGACATCACGGTCGCTTCCGAAGTGATGGCCATTTTGTGCCTCGCCAGCGATCTCGACGATCTCGAGAAACGCCTCGGCGACATCATCGTTGCCTACCGCCGAGACCGCTCGCCAATCTATTGTCGCGACATCAAAGCCGATGGCGCCATGACCGTTTTGCTGCAGCAGGCGATGCAGCCCAACATCGTGCAGACACTTGAAAACAATCCCGCCTTCGTGCACGGCGGTCCGTTCGCCAACATCGCGCACGGCTGCAACTCCGTCATCGCCACCAAGACGGCCCTCAAACTGGCCGATTACGTCGTCACGGAAGCTGGCTTCGGTGCCGACCTGGGTGCCGAGAAATTCTTCGACATCAAGTGCCGCAAGGCCGGCCTCAAGCCGGATGCCGTGGTCATCGTCGCCACCGTGCGGGCGATGAAAATGAACGGCGGCGTCGCCCGTGCCGACCTTGGCACCGAGAACGTCGACGCGGTAAAGGCGGGCTGCGCGAACCTCGGGCGCCATATCGAGAACGTCAAGAAATTCGGCGTCCCCGCCGTCGTCGGCATCAACCATTTTGTTACGGATACGGATGCCGAGATCGCCGCGATGAAAGAGTACTGCGCATCCGTCGGCGCCGAGGCGATCCTCAATACGCACTGGGCCAACGGCGGCGAAGGCATCGTCGAAACCGCCAAGAAAGTCGTCGAACTCGCCGACGCCGGCACCGCCAACTACAAGCCACTTTACCCGGACGACATGAGCCTGCTCGACAAGATCGAAACGGTCGCCAAGGAAATCTACCGCGCCGAAACCGTGACGGTCGACAAGAAGCTGCGCGACCAGCTCAAGCAGTGGGAGGATGCCGGCTATGGCAATCTGCCGGTGTGCATGGCCAAGACACAGTATTCCTTCACGACCGACCCCAATCAACGCGGCGCACCGACCGGCTTCGACCTGCCGATCCGCGAAGTGCGCCTGTCGGCCGGCGCCGGTTTCATCGTTGCGATCTGCGGTGAGATCATGACCATGCCCGGCCTGCCGCGGGTGCCGTCCGCCGAAGCGATCAAGTTCAACGATGCCGGCGAGATCGAGGGGTTGTTCTAAGTCGGCTGCGGTGCGCATGCGGGGCAATTGCCCCGCACCTGATCGACAACCGGCGTCGACAGCACCGGGCCGCTCTGATCACGCCACCTGCTCGCACCGGGCTTGCCAAAGAAATCGGCAGGCCGATTGGCGCCGCCGCGGTTCCCAGCCACTGTGGGCGCGCAGCTACGACGCAATCGAACGAGCGACAGGCACAGCATGGCGGGCGCACTTGACGGCATTACGGTGGTCGATCTTACCCAAAGGGCGGCAGGCGCGCTCGCGACGATGTTCCTCGCCGATCATGGCGCACGCGTCATCCGCGTTATCGGCCAGCCGGAAGAGCGGTTACGCGATGGCGGCTACCGGGTCTGGGACCGAGGCAAGGAAGTTGTCCTGCTTGCCAGTACGGACAGCCAATCAATCAGTAAACTGATCAATCAATCCGACATCGTTATCGAGGATTTCGGGCCAGTAGCTCGACCAACGGCGCTGGCAGCAACAAGGCTGCGCGAACTCGACCCGCGCTTGATCGTGGCCTCGATCACGGCGTACGGCGAGCACGGACCGCTGGCGCAGGAACCGGCAATCGACGATCTCGTGCTCGCTCGCCTCGGCATACTCGCCGGCCTGCCCGGGTTTCGCGACGGGCCGGTGCATGCCGCGCATCCGCTGCCGAGCGTCGGAGCGGGCATCCTGGCCGCTCTCGGCATCGCGGCGGCGCTCTACGATCGCGAAGCGACAGGGTCGGGCCGCCACGTCGAGACGTCGCTGGTTGCCGGCGCGCTGCTCTATCACCCGAAAGTTGTCGGCG
>JBPCVZ010000207.1:0-12283 GCA_051010015.1 Hyphomicrobiaceae bacterium | reverse complement strand
ACCCTTGGCGGCATAACCACCGAGCTCGGCTTCGGCTTCCTCGCCGGGCGCCCAGCCGCCACTGGCATACGCGCGAATGCTGTCGCGTACCGCGCCAAGCGCCTGATAGACCGGCACGCCCCAGGCTTGCGCCTTCAAATCCCAGAGCGCGATGTCGAGCCCGGCGATGGCCTCCATGGTCACGCCCCGCCGCCGGCTGTCCACCGGCTGGGTGACACCGGTGTCGAGCGAGGGCGTAAGTCGAGAGCCCGTGTACATCTTTTCGTAAAGCCGCTCAGTATAGATCGGGTTCTCGCCGACGAGCTCCGGGCCGAGATCGTGCTCCACGATTGCCTGAACCACCGCCGGGTTTCCGAGCGCCGCGCCCATGCCGGTCAGCCCGTTATTCGCCTCGACCAAAAGCAGCACCGCGTCGGTCTTCACCTTGGTGCCGATATCGGTGCGATGCCGTTTCTCTGGCGGGATCGGGTCGGACATCGGGATGGCGCGAACGGCTTCGATCTTCATCGGCGAACTTCCTGTGCACGTCGTGGTCTCTAGCGGACCCTCCACGCCCGATACTGTACAGAGACCGGCAGCGGCTTCAAGCGTTCCGCAATCGACCCCGAGCGATCAGACCGCATGGCACGACAGATGGCAGCTATCTGAGCGTAAAGCGGCCCCCTGCGGATGATGTCCGATCGACACTCAAAACAACCCTAGGTGTTCGTCGGTGTTGATTAAGGGTGCTGGCTTTTCGCGTTCGCACGCAGCCGACCTCCATGCCGACGCAACAACACGGCCAAATCATCAAATAGTCGCTCTTCCGCCAAAGCCAGCGGTGTGTTCCCGTCCTTATCTTCCACATTCACCTTCGCACCGCTGCCTATCAGAAACTCCGGAGTTCTCGTCTGGCCACTCCAGATTGCCGCAAAGTGCAGCGGCGTCTGATCCATGGCGTCAGCTGAATTGACGTCAGCACCATTTTCCAGGAGCAAACGGGCGAGGTTCGGCGTGCTGCGAGCAGCTGCGTAGTGCATTGGCGTCTCGCCCGATGCATCCCTCGCGTTGACATCCGCTCCTTGGCGGATAAGCAACTTCGCGATGTCGAGTTTTCCATGGTAGACAGACCAGTGCAATGGCGTCATACCGAGCTTATCTGATGCATTAACGGTATGGCCTTGGGACAAGAATTTCCTGACGTCTGAGGTTTTCCCAGATCGCACCGCTCCAATGAGTTTGGTATTCACGTCCGTCACTTGCAACGTCTCTTCGTGCGACCGTTGGGAGCGCTCTGGCCTCAGTCCTCCAGCATTAAATAGGTCGGTTGTCTCCATTGGGATCACTATACCTTGTGTGCGACCGTCAATGAACAAGTGACTTCATCAACACCTCCGTTGTTGGCCTGTTGCGGCGGGCCGCTTCATCCGCACGAACTGCGGCAGTTGTGTCAAGCACGGGCCCCCGCGGGCGTGGTGTAATTGCTCAATGTCGATTGCTCGCGCCTGCATCGACGGTGACGACCGTGCCACTGACATACGATGCACGTGGTGATGCAAGGAATGCGACAGTGTCAGCGACCTCATGCGCTTCGCCCATGCGGCCGAACGGCAGGTCCATGCGTTGCAGCATTTCCTCCCACCGATCGGGCGTCCCGAAGGTGCTTTCGCTATAGCCACGCAGCATCATCTGAGCGCGGTCGGTGGCAATCAGGCCAGGATTGACGCCGACGACGCGGACGTTGAAGTCGGGCGAGCGGGCGCCGAGCGCGCGCGTCAGCCCCATGAGCCCGATGTTGCCGGTCGACCCCAGAATGTAGCCTGACTGCATGCGCTCGCCCGAGTTGCCGATGACGTTGACGATCACGCCGGCCCGCCGTGCCTTCATGTGCTTGTAGAAGTGGCGGGTCATGTTGATGTAGCCGAACATCTTCAGGTTCCACGAATTGCGCCACACCTCATCGGATACCTCGTCAATCTCGCCGGGCGGGTTTGAGCCCGCGTTGTTGATCAGGATATCGGCCGCAGAAAATTCGTTCGCGAGCGCGTCCTGGTCGTCGGCATTCGAAAGATCGGCCGTGCGAACCGTTACCTTGACGTTGGCTTTCGCGCGCAGCTCGGCTGCGGCCGTCTCGAGGTCGGCCAGATTGCGCGCGGCCAAAACGACATCGCAGCCTTCTTCGACCAGTACATTCGCAACCGCGCGCCCGATTCCCTTGCTGGCACCTGTGATCAACGCCGTCTTGCCCTGCAGTCCCAGATCCATCGATCGCTCCTATCTCTTCGTGCCCGCACGTGTGCAATCACAGCGACGTCCAGCGCCAACTAGCGGACAAGCGCTTTCCTGCAGAGATATCCTATCCGTGTTTGCTGGTTGAGTCTCCGCGATCGTCCATTGCCCGCCCCCAGCTTGACAAGGACTCGAGATGTCAGTGTGATTGATGAGCTCGCAACGAGGACATGATCATGCTCTGGGTCGGCATCGATGTAGGCGGCACATTCACCGATGCCGTCGTCTACGACACCGCGACGGCGCAATTGAGGTTTGCCAAGGCACCGTCGACACCGTCCGATCCGACAGCGGCCGTCCTCGACGTGCTGTCATTGATGGCGGTGCCGGCAGGCGATATCGAGCGCTTCGTACATGGCGTAACGATTGGCACCAACGCCGTTCTCACCGGCGACGGCGCGCACGTCTGGATGCTGGTGACGGCAGGCTTCCGCGACGTGCTTGAAATCGGTCGGACGAACCGGCCGGTGCTCTACAACATTCGATCGCAGAAAGCGCCGCCTTTGGTGCCACGAACCCGGGCTGTCGAAATCGATGAACGGCTTTTCTATGATGGCACCGTGCGCACCCCGTTACAGCCGGCCGCGATCCGCGCTGCGCTGGAGCACATTCCCGAGCGCGAGAATGTCGCCCTCATCATCTGCTTTCTACATAGTTATGTGGATCCAGCACATGAGGACGCAGCCAGGGCGATCGTAAAAGAGGTGCGTCCAGACCTCTTCGTTTGCACTTCTTCCGATGTGCTGCCTCAATTTCGCGAATACGAGCGCTTCAACACGACGGCCCTGAACGCCTACATAGGTCCGCTGATGGGCCGCTATCTATCACGCCTCAGAGATGAGCTGGCCGCGCGGGGCGCGCGCCGCGATCTCTATATCATGACGTCGAACGGCGGTGTCGCGACAGCCGATCGCGCGATCGCACTGCCGGTGTCAACCGTGCTGTCGGGCCCGGCGGGCGGCGTGGCAGCGGCCGTCCATCTCGGCTCTGAACTCGGCCTTCAGAATTTGATCACGTGCGATATGGGCGGGACATCGACGGACGTGTGCCTGATCGAGAACCTCGAAGTTCCAATTACCAATGAGCAAACCATTGCCGGATACGCGAACCGCCTGCCGCAGATCGCGATCAATGCGGTCGGCGCGGGCGGCGGGTCGATTGGCTGGCTCGACGCCGGCGATATTCTCTCGGTCGGCCCGCAAAGCGCCGGCGCCATTCCGGGTCCGGCCTGTTATGGCCGCGGCGGTTTGGCGCCAACCGTGACCGACGCCAATCTGGCGCTCAACCGATTACCGCCGGGCGCTTCGCTGGCTGGCGGCCAGATCGAACTCGACCGCGAACTGGCGTTGGCGGCACTTACGACCCTTGGCGAGCAGGTTGGCCTGGACGAAATCCGCCTGGCGGACGGCATCGTGCGCATTGCTGTTGCCCGTATGGTGTCGGCGATCAAGCAGATTTCCATCGCGAATGGTCATGACCCGCGCGATTTCGTGCTGCTGCCCTTCGGCGGTGCAGGGCCGATGCATGCCGCGGCCATCGCAGAAGAGCTCGAGATTGACCGCGTCCTGGTACCCGTGGGGCCGGGCAATTTCGCGGCGTTTGGCTCGCTCATCTCGGACCTCAGGCGCGACTTTGCGCAGACCTCGACCCAGCTTCTCGACAACACATCGTGGTCCGCGATCGATGACCGCTTCCGCGATATCGAAGCCGATGCGCGCGCGGGTCTCATCGCGGAAGGCGTATCCGAGCAGGACATCGAGATGCGACGCTCGGCCGGCATGCGTTTTCTCGGCCAATCGTGGGAGCTCAACGTCGAACTCTCGCCGGACATTACGACGATCGATGCTCTTATCGCGGCTTTCATCGACGTGCACGACCGGCGCTTTGGACATCGCAGTGGCGGCGCCGTCGAGATTGTCAATTTTCACCTCGCAGCGATCGGCAAGGTCGACAAACCCAAACTACCTGATCTCGAACCGAACGCACCTCTTGCTGGCGCTCGAACAGGCGATCGCGATGTCTATTTTGATGGAGCGTTTCACTCGACACCGATCTACCTGCGCGAGCGGCTCGTTCGCGACGAATCGATCACTGGTCCGGCGGTCATCGAAGAGAGCAGCTCCGTCATCGTGATCCCGCCCGGCTGGACGGCTTCAGTGCTGCGCCGTGGTGAACTGATGCTGGCGAAAGGCTGAGACATGACCGAACGACAGCACAGTGCTTACCCGGCCATTTCCTCCAGCGGCGTTGAGCCGGACTCTGTCGACCCGATCACACTCGAGGTCGTGTTCGAGGGCTTGATCGCGATCGTGCGCGAGATGCGGGCAAACATCATCCGGGCAGCGTACTCGTCGGCGATCTATGAGTTTGACGATTTTTCCTGCGCGCTGTTCGGGCCCGACACGCAGCTGGTCGCGCAGTCCTGGGATCATCCCGGACATGTGCTGCCCCTGCCTTGGGGTGTGCGCTGCGCCTTCGAGGATTTCAAGGACGACATTCATCCGGGCGATGCGTTCCTGCTCAACGATCCCTATCGTGGCGGCACCCATCTCAACGACGTGACCCTCATCGTGCCCGTCTTCGATGATGATGGCCGCCCGATCATCTTTCCGGCGGTGCGGGCGCACTGGGTCGATGTCGGCGGCATGGTTCCCGGCAGCTACTCCGGTCTTTCGACCAACATCTACCAGGAAGGCGTGCGTATCCCGCCCATCAAGATCTGGGAGCGCGGCAAACTCAACCGATCGGCGATGACGTTGTTGATGGCCAATATGCGCGTTCCGCTGGAGCGTGAAGGCGACCTCAACGCCGCCATGGGCGCGTGCAGAATTGCCGAGACGCGTATTCGCAAGCTGATCGAGAAGTACAGTTGGCAGACCGTGAGCAATTGCGTTGCAATCAATCTCGATCGCTCCGAGCGGCGCCTGCGCGAGCAGATCAGCGCGCTGCCAGACGGGACCTATCACTACGAGGACTATCTCGAATTCTACAATACTGGCAAGCTCGACCCGGTGCTTGCGCGCCTTGCCCTGACCGTGGACGGCGACCAGGTGATCGCGGATTTCGCCGGCAGCAATATGCAGGTTCCCGGTGTCGTCAATAATTCCCTGGCTGTTGCCGGTGCCGGGGTTTTCGTCGCACTCAAATCGACGCTTGATCCAGGTGGCGCCGTCAATGAGGGCGCATTCCGTCCGATCACGCTGAAGGCCCCGGAGGGTACCATCTTCAACGTCGCGCTCGATGCGCCGGCAGGTGCCCACGGCGAGGTCAGAAAGCGCGCTGTTTCGGTCAGTCTCGGGGCGCTGGCTCAGATCATTCCCGACAAGGTCTCAGGCGATCTCTCTGGTAGCTCGTTTCCAAATGCCATCGGCGGCTGGAACCCGCGGCGCAATCGCCAGTACGTTTACTACGAGGCGCCGGCCGGCGGCAACGGCGGCCTGTCGGATGCCGATGGAGCCAGCACATTCGTCAACGTCGATTTCGGCAACCTGCCCTCGATCCACAACGCGGAATCGATCGAAAATGAAATGCCACTGCTCATCGAGAGTTGCGAGCTGAGGGTTGACGGTGGCGGTCCCGGTGAGTTTCGCGGTGGTGCGGGCATGATCCGAAAAGTCCGCCTGCTTGACGCGGAGGCGCAGTATTCGGTGTTGAGCGACCGCGGTGTCATCCCGCCGTGGGGCGTCCTCGGCGCCGGCAGTGGACTTTCCTATCATCTCTCGATCGAACGAGACGGCGAGGTCCAGGAATTCGACACGCCGGGAAAAGTGACGGGCTATCCGATCTATCGCGATGACGTCGTGATCATGCGGTCATCCGGCGGTGGTGGCTATGGAGACCCGCTCCTGCGAGACCCGGAAGCCGTGCGCGCCGATGTGCTGCATGGCATTGTTTCCAGCGATGCAGCGCGGGACTGGTACGGCGTTCGCCTCGATGACCAAGGCAACGTCGATCAGGATGCGACGGCACGGCATCGCGAGAAACTCGCCAAGGCGCGGTTCACTGTGACCGTCATTGCCGGTGATAAGCGTGATTCCTATGCCGGTGCGAAGGGCCGTCACAGGATCGTCTCGCTCACCGCCGCAGATGCGCAGGCACTTGGCGTTGTCGACGATGACTTGATCGAGATGTTTGGCCGGCATCCGGCGCCCCTTCGTGCCTGGGTCCGTGTCGACAACGTGGATGGTCAACGCGGCCAGATCGGGATCGATGAAATTGGCCGCAAGGTACTGGGCGTCGATGATGGTGATCAGGTCACTCTGCGCCATGTCTGGACGCCGGCCGTCAGTAAAGGCCTGGCAAGGAGCTGATCGGGTGCAGACGATCGGAGCCCGCAACGAGAAAGTGCCGCTATGAGAATCATCGACGTTCATTCGCATTGGGGTACGAAGCGCGGTTACCCGCTTCAAAAAGAGCACGAACTCGCGCAGCAGCGCGCCACCTGGAATTCCGAAACGCAGTATCACACCGAAGATGAGATGGCGGCTTATTTCCGCGACAACAATGCGCGCGCCATCCTCGACCTCGGTTTTGCCAAGTACCAGCCGTTCGACGAAATGTCGTCCCTGCACGACTACGCATTTGAAACGGAGGCGGCTCATCGCGATGTTGTACTTGGTCACTGGATCCATATCGATCCGCAGCGCGCCGGTCCCCAAGGTCTTGGCGAACTGCGCCGCTGCATCGACAAGCGGATCGGGTTCCTGGGTTTTGCGATTTCGGCATCTCTGACGCCGCCGGCGAGCGACTCGATCTACGATCCGTACTATCGCATGTGCATCGACGCCGGCATTCCAGTGCTCATCTTTGTCGGCACGACAGGTCTCGGCGCCGGCTTACCCGGCGGTGATGGTGTCATTCTCGATCATTGCCATCCGCGCCATCTGGATATGGTCGCAGCGACGTATCCGGATCTGCAGATCGTGGCGGCGCGCCCCGGCTGGCCGTGGCAGGCCGAGACGATCGCGGTGCTCATGCACAAGCGCAACATCTGGTACGAACTGCATGGTTGGTCGCCCAAATACCATACGCCGGATCTCAAGCACGATATTGCCCGGCGTCTCAAAGATCGAATACTGTTTGGCGCGGACTATCCGCTCTTCAAATACGAGCGCCTCGTGCAGGATTGGCACAACGAAGGATACGCGCCTGAAATTCTCAACAAGGTGTTTCACGAAAACGCCGAACGTTTCTTCGACAGCCTGGGAATGAAAATCTGAATGGATCTCCACCTCAAGGACAAGGCGGCGATCGTCGGCGGTGCCAGCATGGGTATCGGCTACGGCATCGCACGCACGCTCGCATTCGAAGGCGCGCGTGTCGCGATCACCGCGCGGCGTGAGCAAGGCCTGATTGAGGCCGCAGAACGGCTGCGCGCCGAAACGGGCGCCGAGATACTGCCCGTGCAGGCGGAC
This sequence comes from Hyphomicrobiaceae bacterium, assembly GCA_051010015.1. Classification (GTDB taxonomy): domain Bacteria; phylum Pseudomonadota; class Alphaproteobacteria; order Rhizobiales; family Hyphomicrobiaceae; genus CAJQQK01. Next base: position 4,601 of record JBPCVZ010000207.1, on the reverse strand, counting down.
TGCCGGCGTCCCGAAGATTGCGATCGCGTCACTGCGACCGTCGTGGAAGAATTCGGCGGCATCGACATCCTGGTCAACAATGATGGTGCGCCGCCCTTGGGCGATATCACCTCGTTTGACGATGTCGCCTGGGGCAAGGCCGTCGAACAGAACCTGATGTATGTCGTGCGCATGGCGCGCGGTGCGGCGCCGCACATGATTGCAGCAGGCGGCGGCAGTATTCTCAATATCACGGCGATTTCCGCCATTCAGCCGATCGCCGGTTTCGGACTGTCGGTGGCAACGTGGGGCGGGGTGATCGGCTACGCGAAGACGCTGTCACTGGAACTCGCGCCACACAACATCAACGTCAATACGATCTGTCCCGGTTATGTCGAAACACAGCGCCTCGAGAAGGTGTTTGCCGCGGGCGGCGAGGACCCGGAAGTGATGCGCGCAAAGCTTACCGCAGAAATTCCGATGGGCCGCATCGCAAACGTCGACGACATTGCCGCGATCGTCGCCATGCTGGTCTCCGAGCGCGGGCGCTATGCAACGGGAACCGCGATACAGGTCGATGGCGGCCTGTTCCGCGGGCTGCGATAGACAAGGCTTGGCGCCACTTCTCAACACGGGCCGCCGGCATCCTGATCCTGAATTCTCGACGTCAGCGCAAATCGCTGCAGCTTGCCGGTTGCCGTGAACGGCAGCTCATCGACGATTTCCAGGCGTTCCGGCAGTTTGTAGTCGGAGACCTCGCCCTTGAGAAAGTCGATCATTTCGTCGAGCGTCACGCTCTGTCCGGCCCGCGGGATGACGCATAGGCAGTTGCGTTCACCAAGGCGTGCATCCTTCACGCCGACCATTGCCGCGTGCATGATCTTCGGGTGGGTGTAGAGAATCTCTTCCACCTCGCGCGGAAAGAACTTCTTGCCGCCGCGGTTGATGATTTCCTTGCTGCGTCCGACAATGCGGACGTTGCCGGTATCGTCCGCAAACACGCCGAGATCACCCGAACGGAACCAATCGTCCTCGGTAAACGCTTCGGCGTTTGCCGTCGGGTTATTGTAGTAGCCGAGGCAGACAGAGGGGCCGTAGGCGGCGATATCGCCAACCTCACCGGGGCCGACGTCATTGCCATCGTCGTCGAGCAAGCGCAACCCCATGCCCTCGACGCAGCGCCCAACGGTGCCGTTGACGACCTCCGGGTCATCGGAGAAGCGTGTCCAGGACTGGAATCCCGTTTCCAGCATGCCGTAAAGCTCGATGATGCGTCCCGGAATGCGCCCGATATATTCGCGCAGCGTCTCTTCCGGGCAGGACGCGCCGCCGGTGATGACGACGCGCAGCGAACTCAGGTCATACGCGTCAAGTTCAGGTTCGTTGAGCATGGCGATGATGGCGGCAGGTGCGGTTGGGATCACGGTTATGCGTTCGCGCTCGATCAGCTCCAATGCGGCTTTCGCCGAGAAGCGCTCGAGCAAAACCGCCCTGGCGCCGAGCAGCAGCGCCTGAACCATCTCGAGATACCCCCAGTTGAGCCCGATCGGCAGAAAGATCAGCGTGACGTCGCGCTCGCTGCTTTCCATGTCGCGGGCATTGAAGCGGGTCGCCGGCACGGTTGAATTGAAAGAATGCAGAGCGCACTTGGGATTGCCGGTGGTGCCGGAAGTAAACGCCATGCGGAAGATTTCGTTAGCGCTCATGTGAACGCGTTCCGCGGGCGGCAACGGCTCGAACTTCTGCAGCCCGTCCATCAATGACACGGTGTCATCGCCGGTCGGCGCGTCAACCACACTGACCACCTGCAAGTTTGGTGTCTTGGGCCGCAATTCGCGGATCATTTCGACATAGTCGAACCCCTTGAACGAAGCAGCGCAGACATAGCCACGGCTGCCGGCGAACTGGAGGACGAACTCAACCTCGCGGGCACGGAAATCGGGATTGATCTTGTTGGCGATGGCCCCGATCAGTTCGAGCGCGAAGAAGACGTAGGCGAACTCGACACGGTTGGGAAGCTGGATCGTCACGACGTCACCGCGCGCGATGCCTTGTGCGCGCAGGAACGCGGCGGTGCGCAAAATGTTCTCGTTGAGCTGGCCGTACGTTAATCGCGTGCGGGCATCGCTCAGCGCCTCGCGATCAGGATGCGCGGCAACGCGTGCGGCAAACAGATCATAGAACGTCGCGTCGCCCCAATACCCGGCACTTGTGAATTTCTCGATCAGTTCCGGCGTCAGTCGTGTTTCGAACGACATTTTGGCAACTCCTGCAGACGGCGTGCGGGGCAATCATGCATATGGTTGGCGTCGCCCGCGAGCGATTTTTCACTGACAGCCACCGCCATCGTACAATAGCGTTGAACAAATGCAGCGCGAATGGCCGGGGCATCAAGGATGGTATCACCGATGGATGAAAAACAACGGGTCGATGGCGAACGGACCAAGTTGATCGAGCGGGCTCGCGCCGTCGTACCGATGTTGAAGCAAGCTGCGGCGCGGATCGAGCAAGCCCGTGAACTGCCGGATGACGTTGTTGCAGACCTGCACAGCGCCAGCCTGTTCCGCCTGCTTTTGCCAAAGTCGGTTGGCGGCTGCGAAGTTGATCTTCGCACCCACGCCGAACTTCTCGAGATCGTGGCAACGGGAGATGCCAGCGCGACCTGGTGCCTGAGCCAGGGAGCGGGTTGCGCGATGGCCGCGGCGTTTCTGGAACCTGATGTTGCAAAACGTCTGTTTGGACCACCCGATGCCGTTCTTGCCTGGGGCGCCGGGCCACAGGGCAAGGCGACGGCCGTCGATGGCGGCTATCGTGTCACCGGGACCTGGCAGTTCAATAGCGGTTGCATGCACGCGACACTGCTCGGCGGTCACAGCCGCGTCTTTGAAGCCGACGGCAGTCCGCGCCATCGCCGCGATGGTCGCCAGCTCGAGCGGACAATGATCCTGCCACGTGAAAAGGCGACCATAGACGACGTCTGGCACGTCTTGGGTCTCAAGGGAACCGGCAGCAACACGTTCTCGGTCGAGGACTTGTTCGTACCCGAAGAGGAAACGCTCGACCGGGAAAATCCCGACGAACTCTGCGAGCGAGGACCGCTCTATCTGTTTTCGACGTCGTTGGCATACGGGGTTGGATTTGCTGCAATGCAGCTCGGTATCGCGCGCGGCATGCTCGATGATCTCAGGCATCTCGCAATGACCAAGACACCAAGAGGCGCAACCGCATCGCTGCGCGACAGCCCGGTGTTTCAAACGGAGCTTGCCCGTCTCGAAGCGCGCTATCGTGCCGCCCGCGCCTACCTTCACATGACAGCCGACGACGTCTACCGCAAGGTTGCAGCGCAAAACGAGATCACGCTCGAAGACCGCACCACGCTAAAGCTCGCATCCGTTCATACGATTCATGAAGCGGTCGATGTAACGGCGGCGGCCTATCGCAATGCCGGTAGCACCGCGATCTTCCCGGACGGCCCATTCGAGCAGCGATTGCGCGATGCCTACACGGCATCGCAGCAAACCCAGGCGCGGGTCCAGAGTTTCTTGACGATTGGACGGTGCATGCTCGGGCTGGAGCCAGACTCGATGACGTTTCTCTAGCGGATGATGGGATGCATGCGAGCACGTTGGCGATAATTGATACTCGTTCAACCTTATCTGCGTGGTGGTTCGTCACAGGCTATGCCTATAATTCTTTCAGGTCGCTTGGCGTCTGGATTTCAAACCGATGCAGCGACGCTTGGAGCCTTACACCCTTGAAGGTCAGTAGAACGCCAAGCAAAAAAATTTGGGTGACTGAAGCAGCACCTGACAGCTCCTGGGAGGAGACAAAATGAACCCGTACAAGACAAACGTTCGGACCGGCCTTGCGGCAATCGGAACCGCAGCGACGGTTGGTTTATTCACTCTGGGCGCGCAGGCCGCCGATACGATCAAGATCGGCTATGTCGGTGGCATATCAGGCGCGTGTGGCGGCCTTACCCACTCGGCGATCAAGGCCATGAAAATTGCGCTGGCCGAGATCAATGCAGCTGGCGGCGCTGCCGGCAAGAAGCTGGAGATAATTTGGCGGGATTCGAAAACCAAGCCGGATGAGGGTGCCAAACAGGCGCGCGATCTCATTCTGACCGAGAAGATCAGCTTCCTTACCGGCACCTGCTCAAGCTCTGTCTACATGGCCATCAATCCGATTTCCAAGCAGTACAAGGTGCCATTCCTCAGTGCGATCAGCGGTTCGCACAAGGCAACGATCGATTTCGGTCACGACAACGTCTATCAAACTCAACCGCACACCTTGATGGAAGGCAAAGCGCTTGCCGCCTACGCCGCCAAGCAAGGATGGAACAACATCGTCACGATGGGGCTCGACTATGAGTGGGGCCGCACGACGGTGAAGGTGTTCGCGGAAGAGCTGAAGAAACTGAAGCCCGACGTCAAGATCTCCAAGCAGCTGTGGCCGCGTATCGGGGAGACGAACCTGACCTCCTACATCACGGCGGCACTTTCGGAGAAGCCTGACGCAATCATGGCGGTCATGTTCGGCAGCGGTACGAATTCGATGATCAAGCAGGGTAAATCCTACGGTCTTTTGAAGCGGACCAAGCTGCTGACGTTCCTTTCGAC
>JBPCVZ010000206.1:0-3912 GCA_051010015.1 Hyphomicrobiaceae bacterium | reverse complement strand
GCGGCGCCGCGGTTGACCTGCTCGCGGTGGCCGATCTCGCGGCCGTCCTTCATCTTGACGACGACCTCGCCCGAATACGCGTTCGGGAACAGCGATTCGGGATCGTCGACATAAGAGACGCGGCTGGTCAGGTCGAGCACCTCCGGGTCGCTCAGCACGTCCGGCTCGAGCTCATCGAGCGTCAGGCGCCCGCGCATCATCGCCGTCGCGACGAGATACTGCACCGAGAACTTGGCGTCGTAATCATTGGCCGGCTTCTTCTTGTTGGCTTCCGGCTCGCAAATGATCGCGTGCATGCCTTCGCCGATCTTGACGGTGATGTCCGCGATCGCCGAAGGATCGTTGATCTGCGGGCGAAGGGCGAGCGCGGCATCGATCGCGCCGTGCGTGAAGTGACACGTCGGGAACGGCTTGATGGCGGTGTCCATCAGTTCCCACACCGAACCAAGCCCCGCCGTTGCCAGTGACGGATCGGTCTGCTCCATGCGCGGCCCGAGGCCGAGAAAACACTTGTAGAGACCGTAGCGCCCATCATAGGGGTCGCTCGAGCCGACAAAACCTTCGCGCGCGAGGCACACCGCCGTGATCGCGGAGGACGCCGCCCAGCCGGGATGGAAGCGCTTGTTCCAGGCGCCGTCCTCAAGGAACTGCATGTTGCCCGACGCCATCGACAGCGCCAGGCCCTGCGCCGAGATCATCTGCTTCTCGTTGAGCCCGAGGATGCGGCCAACGGCGAGCACGCAACCGAAGATGCCGACCATGCCGGTCGGGTGATAGCCGACCTGGTGGAACTGGCTCTTGGCCGCCGCCCCGACCCGGGCCGCGACCTCAACGCCGATGATGTAGGCCGTCACCATGTCCTGGCCGGTGACGCCGCGCGTCATGGCCGCGGCCGAGAGGACCGCCGGCATGACGCTCGCGGTCGGATGCACGATCGCGGCAATATGGGTGTCGTCATAGTCGAGGCCGTGGCACAGGAAGCCGTTCATCGTGGCGGCATCACGCGGCGTCATGCGCGCCGCCATGCCGAGCACCGGCACCGTTCCTTCATCGCCGAGCGCGCGAAATCCGGCCAGCGTCTTGTGCGCGAAGTCGTAGCGCGTCGACGCCATCGCGATACCGGCCGCATCGAGCATGTGGTGGACCGCACGCGTGCGCACATCGGCCGGAATGTCGCCATGCCTGGTATTTGCGGCAAAGGCGGCGAGCTGGTCCTGAATGGAAGGTGCACCGCTGTCAGTGGTGCTGGCAATCTTTGCTTGTACGTTCATGCACGTCTCCTCCGTCTTGGTTCTCGGCGTTTGGGACTGCGATCGGCAAACCGATCTGTCAACGTCAGCCCGACTAACAGGTTCGACCTAATCTTGCGACTTCGCATAAGCGGCATTATCCGCGCCCAGCGCCGGCGCCTGCTCGTTGCGATCCGGGCGCTTGCCGTCGAACGACAGCGGCAACCCGAAGAAGCTCAGCTGCCCGACGCTATCCTCGCGCAGAATGTCAAGCGCTTCGGTTTGCGGGTGTACGTGGACCTGGTCGAGCGTCTGGACCGGCGCGTTCGGGATGCCGGCCGCGTCGAGCACCGCGATCCAATGCGCCGTCGTGTGCTGCGACGTGACACTCTCGATCAGCTCGATCAGGACCGGCTTGTTGACGACACGGTCGCCGTTGGTCAGGAAGCGGGCATCCTCGATCCACTCGGGGTGGCCCAGCACCGTGCACAGCTTTGCGAAGAGGTTGTCGTTGCCCGCCGCCATGACCAGCTGGCTGTCCCTGGTACGCATCGCCTGGTAGGGCGAGATCATGTTGACACCGGAGCCCGACGGTTTCGGCAGGTTGCCGGAAAAGACATACGTCGGCATCATGTAGACCATCCAGCCGAGCGCCGTTTCATAAAGCGACGCGTCGACGACGCCGCCCTTGCCGGTCTTCTCGCGGCGCAGCAGCCCGGCAAGGATCGCCATCGCCGCCCACATGCCGGTGCCCATGTCGATGATCGACGTGCCAACGCGGATCGGTGGCTGGCCGGGATGGCCCTGCGTGCTCATGACGCCACCGAATGCCTGCATCAGCGGATCGTAGCCCGGCCGATCGGAAAGCGGCCCGGTTTTGCCGAACGCGTGGATCGACGTGTAGATCAGGCGCGGATTGACAGCCAGGAGATCATCCGGCCCGAACCCGAGGCTCTCGGCCAGTCCCGGCTTCTGGTTCTGGACCAGGGCATCGGCTTGTCCGGCGAGCTGCTTGAGCTGGGCGATGCCTTCCGGCGACTTGAGGTCGAGCGTAATCGATTTCTTGTTGCGGTTGAGGCTCTGGAACGTCGCGCTCATGCCGTCGCGGAACGGCGGCCCCCATCCGCGGCAGTCATCGCCGACGCCGGGCCGCTCGACCTTGATCACCGCGGCGCCCATTTCAGCCAGCACGAGGCCCGCATAGGGCGCCGCCACGCTGTGACCAAGCTCGATCACGGTGTAGCCGGCGAGCGGCAGATTGGGATCGATTGCAGCAGCGCCTTCGGTCATTTCCAGAGATCTCCCGGGCCGTGGTTGGGGGCCGTGGTTGTCGTTTCGTATCGCGCGCCCAAATTCGAGGGTACAATTGATCGCCTGCCGAGGCTAATCAAAGGGGGCGATTGCCCGATATCGAGATGCTGATCATCGATCCCATGCCGGCCCTGGCCGGCTCTGCTAGAGCTTGGGCACCTGATGGCGCGAAGCGGAGTGAACCCGGCATGACGGACACCTACGAGACCCTCAAGATCGAGATGCACGACCCCAAGATCATGGTCGTGATCATGAACCGGCCGCAGGCGCTCAACGCGATGAACACCAAAATGATGACGGAGATGCGCGACTGCTTCCAATCGTTCTACGTCGACCCCGACCAGGCCAACTGTGTGATCCTGACCGGCGCGGGCGATCGCGGCTTCTGCTCCGGCGCCGACCTCAAGGAACGCGACGGCATGACCGACGAGACCTGGAAGCAGCAGCATGCCATCGTCGAGCAAATGGTGCGCGCGCTGATGATTTCGCCGATCCCGGTGATCGCCGCCGTCAACGGCGTCGCGTTCGGCGGTGGCTTCGAGATCGCGCTCGCGTGTGATTTTATCTACATGTCCGACACCGCCCGCCTGGCCCTGCCGGAAGTCACGCGCGGCATCATGCCGGGCGCCGCCGGGCCGCAGAACTTGCCGCGCTCGGCCGGCGTGCGTCGCGCCAAGGAGATCGTGCTGACCGGGCAGCCGATCAGCGCGGCGCAGGCGCTCGAGTGGAACATCGCCAACCGCGTGTGTGCCTCGGACAAACTGATGACCGAGACGCTCGAGACGGCGCGCACCATCGCCTCGAATGCGCCGATCGGCGTGCGCCAGTCGAAGAAGGCGCTTGACCGCGCCCTCGAAGTCGACCGCGGTACCGGCTACGCTTTCGAGCTGGAGGCTTATGGCGCCGTCATCAACACGGAAGACCGCCTCGAAGGCGTGCGCGCCTTCAATGAAAAACGCAAACCCGCCTTCAAGGGTAAGTGAGCATCGTTTGCCCAACGCCGCCGCAAGCGACACGTGATAGGAGACCACAGCATGGAACGTGATGTCATCGTCCGCGAGGTCGGGCCGCGGGACGGCCTGCAGCTCGTCAAGGAAACCCTGCCGACCGATACGAAAATCAACTGGATCAAGGCGGAAGCGGAAGCCGGCATGGTCGAGTTCGAAGTGTGCTCGTTCGTGCCACCGCACATCATCCCGCAATTCGCCGATGCCCGCGCCGTCGCCGGACGGGCCCTCGAGGAGATCCCCGGCATCCGCGTCATGGCGCTGTCGCCCAACATCAAGGGTGCCGAAATCGCCTTCGAAGCCGGCGTCCACGTCATGAACTACGTGCTGTCGGTGTCCAAGACCCACAACGAGGCAAACGTGCG
>JBPCVZ010000205.1:0-7673 GCA_051010015.1 Hyphomicrobiaceae bacterium | reverse complement strand
AGTTGATGGTCGATCATTGTCAGGCGCTTGGCGTAATGGCCAACCGCATACTCCCACGTCATCGCCATGCCGCCGTGCAGCTGGATCGCCTCCTCCGCGACCAGGCGATTGACCCGGCCGATCAGGTTCTTGGCCGCCGACACATTCAGCTCGCGCGTTTGGCGATCATCCTCCAGTGTACTCACCGCCAGCATGACGGCCGCGCGCGCCTGCTCGATCTCGATGCACAGATCGACCATGCGATGCTGCAGTACCTGGAATGAGCCGATTGCCCGGCCGAATTGTTTTCGGGTCTTCATGTATTCGAGGGTGAAATCGCGTGCTGTCTCAAGCGCGCCAACCGACTCGGCCGCGAGTGCGACAACACCTTTCGCGTAGATCGCCTCCAGGGTTGCATAGCCGCTGCCTTCCCGGCCGATCAATGCATCCGTGCCGATGGCGACGTTGTCGATCGTGATTTCGGCGGCGCGGCCGCCATCGACCGTGCCATAGCCGCGGCGTGAGATGCCCGGCGCGTCGGCGTCAACCAGGAACAGCGAGATTCCGGCTTCATCCGTATCGTCACCAGCCGTACGGGCCGAGACGACGAGCTTGTCTGCCGCGTCGCCGTTGAGGACGACAGCCTTACTGCCACTCAGTTGCCATCCGTCGCCCGATTTGGTCGCGCGCGCCTTTACGCTTGCCATTTCGTAGCGGCTATCCGGTTCGCCGTGCGCAAGGGCAAGCAGCAACTTGCCGGTCATCACATCTTCCAGAAGCGCCTTCTGCGCGTCACTGCCGGCTGCAACCAGGGCGCCTGCGCCGAGCACGCCGGTTGCAAGGAATGGCTCGACGACAAGACCGCGGCCGAGGTTTTCGAAGACCACCGCGATATCTTCACCCGTGCCGCCGTAGCCACCGACGTCGCCAGGCAACAGCGCGCCGATCAGACCGAGATCGGCCAGTTCGCTCCACGTCTCGCGGTTAAAACCTTCCTCGAGCTTGGCGTTGGCGTGGCGAACGTTGATGTCGTAGCGGTCCGCGATAAACCGGCGCGTGGTGTCGGCCAGCATCTGGCGTTCTTCGGAGAGGTCGAAATGCATGTCCTGGTGCCTTTGCGTGTGCCTACAGTCCGAGCATCTGCTTGGAGACGATGATGCGCTGGATCTCGTTGGAGCCGCCGTAAATCGACAGTTTGCGGTTGTTGAAATAGCTCGATGCTAGCGGATTCGCTCCTTCCGGCCCGATCGGCTCTTCGTTGTTACCTTCGTCAAGCTGCTCGGGCGAGAACGGCATCGCATAGGGCCCGACGGCGCGGCGCAGCAGGTCCGTGATCTCCTGGCGGATCACGGTGCCCTTGATCTTGAGCAGCGACGACTCTGGACCCGGCGCCTTGCCCGGCCCGGCCTCGGCGACGATGCGCAGGTTGAACAGCTCCATCGCTTTCAGGTCGATTTCGACCTGCGCCATGCGCGCGGCGAACAACGGATCACTGCTGAGCGGGCGGCCATTCTGGGTCTGGCTGTTGGAGACTCGTTTTAGCTTGTCGAGCGCCGTCTTGGCAAAGGCGACGCCGGCGATGCCGGTGCGTTCGTAGGTCAGCAGGAACTTGGCGTAGGTCCAACCCTTGTTCTCCTCGCCAACCAGGTTTTCGACCGGCACCTTGACATCGGTCAGGAAGACATCGTTGACCTCGTGTTCGCCGTCGAGCGTGATGATCGGGCGCACTTCGACGCCCGGCGTGCTCATGTCGATCAGCAGGAACGAGATGCCCTCCTGCGGCTTGCCTTCGGTGCTGGTTCGCACCAGGCAGAACATCATGTTGCCGTGCTGGCCGAGCGTCGTCCACGTCTTCTGCCCGTTGACTATGTAGTGGTCACCGTCGCGCACGGCCCGTGTCTGCAGGGAGGCGAGGTCGGAGCCCGCGCCGGGTTCCGAATAGCCCTGCGCCCACCAGTCGTCACCTTTGAGGATGCGCGGCAGATAGTGGTTCTTCTGTGCGTCGTTGGCGAACTGGATCAGAACCGGCCCGAGCATGCTGAGGCCGAACGCGATGACGCGCGGTGTGCCGGCAGCCACGCATTCTTCCTCAAAAATGTGCTTCTGGATCGGCGTCCAGCCGGTGCCACCGTATTCCTTCGGCCAATGCAACGCCAGCCAGCCCCGTTCATTGAGAATGCTGTGCCAGAGCTCGTAATCTTCTTTGGTCAGGCGCTTGCTGGCTTTGACCTTGTTGGAAAGGCGCGCCGGCACCTTTTCCTTCAGGAACGTGCGCACTTCATCGCGAAAGGCGACTTCCTCGTCGGTGTAATTGAGGTCCATGATGGTGCTCCTTCGAAAAAGGGATCTAAGTCGTAGATTGGGCTGGCGGGGACAACGAAGCAAGCCGTGAGTTGCAGATCACCCGCCGCCACCCAATTTGCCGATCTTGCCTTATTGTCTAGACCGTTTCAGGCCGTCCCCAGATCGAGGTGACCTGCGACGACAGCACACCGCCATTACCGTGCGCCAGCGAGATCTTGGCGTCCTTGACCTGGCGGTCCCCGCAGTCTCCACGCGCCTGGCGAATACCTTCGATCATCACGAACAGGCCATACATGCCCGGATGGACACACGACAACCCACCACCGTTGGTATTGACCGGCAGCACGCCGCCCGGCGCGATGCGGCCCCCGGCGACAAAATCCTTGCCTTCGCCCTTGGCACAGTAGCCGAGGTCCTCGAGGAACAGGATCGTGTTGATCGTGAAGGCATCGTAGAGCTGGACGGTATCCATGTCAGATGACTTGTAGCCGGCCATCTCGAATGCCCGCGGGCCGCTCTTGGCGGTCGCCGTGACGGTCAGGTCGGGCATGCCGGAGATCATTCGGTGATGATGTTCCATGGCGCAGCCGAGCAGGTGGATCGGCGTGTTGGGGCCGTCCTTGGCGCGGTCGGCGCGCGTCATGACGATGGCGCCGCCGCCGTCCGTCACCAGGAAGCAGTCGAGCTTGGTCAGCGGATCGGAGATCATGCGCGAATTCGAGACATCCGCGACCGTAAGGTCACCGCGCTCGAATGCTTCGGGATTGAGCTTCGCCCACGCACGTGCGGCCACGGCGACCTCGGACAACTGATCGCGGGTACAGCCAAACTGGTGCATGTAGCGCGACGCCGCCAACGCATACGACGTGATCGGATTGCGTGGACCATAGACATGCTCAAACGGCGGCGGTTCGGAGATCGACCGGAATCCGCCGGCCGTGCGCTGGTTGGAGCCGTAAGCAATCACCGCGACATTGATGATTCCGGCTTCGAGCGCCATCGCGGCATCAAGCGCGTGCATCATGAACGATGAGCCGCCGATGTTCGAGCCGTTCGAATACTTCGGCTGGATACCGAGATGCTCGGCGAGCGACATGTTCGCCATCGCATGGAACGCTGTCGCCGAAAAAATGCCATCGACTTCTGACAGCGGGATTTGCGCATCAGCCAGGGCGCCGTGCACCGCTTCAACCATGATCTCCATGGCATTGCGGCCATGTGCTTCACCGCAGCCGGCGGTTGCGAGACCGACACAGGCGGTCTTACCTCTCAGAGGATGGGCCATATCGCTCTCCTTACTTCGCGGGTTCAAAAACGACGGCGTCGTGGTCGCCGATCTTGTCGACCTTGGCCTTGACCTTCATGCCGACCTTGACCTCGGTCGGCTCGATGCCGACGACGCGGCTCATCATGCGCGGGCCTTCGGCGAGGTCGACCAGGCAGATGTTGTAGTCGCCGCCCTTTTCGGGGCGCTGGCGGTTGACGGTCGTCGCATAGACGACGCCGTCGCCGGAGGCTTCCACCCACTCAAGGTCCGCAGTGCCAGTTCCGGGTTCCAGGACGCGCGGATAGAAGTTGTAGCTGCCCGACGATTTCGAGCGTTGGATCATGAACTTTCCTTCCTTTAGGAAGTCGTAGTAGCGGCGCTCCGGACCGGCGCCGTCAAAATAGTCATCGCTCGGCATGGTTGTGATCCTTTCGTTTGATGGAGTCTTGATTAATGGTGTTTGATTAGTGCCGGTGACGATTGTCAGTGACGCGCCGCTATGCCGCCAGGCGTGTCTTGGCTGCGGCGTACTCTCTCGACAATCGCGCGATCAATTCTGTCGCGCCAATGACTTCATCGACAGCTGCAATGCCTTGTCCTGATCCCCAGATATCTTTCCACCGCTTGCGCCGTTCAGAACCTTCCGCAAAGTTCATCTTGGTTGGATCGGCCGGTTCGAGATTTTCCGGATCAAGGCCGGCGCGGGTTATAGACGGTTTCAAATAGTTGCCATGCACGCCGGTGAAATGGTTCGTGTAGACGATGTCGTCCGCCCCGCCATCGACCAGCATTTGCTTGTACTCATTGGTCGCATTCGCCTCTCGCGTCGCAATGAACGCCGAGCCGATGTAGGCGAGATCCGCGCCCATCGCCTGCGCCGCCAGGATCGAGCTGCCGTTGGCGATGGACCCGGACAGGAGCAACGGGCCATCGAACCAGGCGCGGATTTCCTGGACCAGCGCGAACGGTGACAGGGCGCCGGCATGACCGCCGGCACCGGCGGCGACGGCGATCAAACCGTCGGCACCCTTTTCGATCGCCTTCTTGGCGAAGCGGTTGTTGATGATGTCATGCAACGTGATGCCACCGTAAGAGTGTGCCGCCTCGTTGACCTCGACGCGCGCACCGAGCGAGGTGATCATGATCGGCACCTGCCACTTGACGCAGATGTCGAGATCGCGGTCGAGCCGCGCATTCGAGCGGTGCACGATCTGGTTGACGGCAAACGGTGCTGCAGGGGTATCCGGGTTGGCCTGGTTGTAGGCGTCGAGTTCCTCGGTGATGCGCTTGAGCCAGGCTTCTAGCAGGATCGGCTCGCCCTCCTGTTCGCGCGCGTTGAGCGCGGGGAAAGCGCCGACAATACCGGCCTTGCACTGTGCAATGACCAGGTCAGGATTCGAAATGATAAACAACGGCGCGCCGACGGCGGGCAAGCGAAGGGTGTCGAAGATCGGCGGCAGGGCCATGTGTGTTCCTTGGTTTGTCCAAATCAAATGTCGCGGCGCGACAGCTTTCATTGTCCCGCGAACCAGCGCCGGCAGCGACAAGGCCAAGCGCGCCGCGATAGAAATCGGTTACGCCTTTACGCCTTCTTGACGATCAGCGCATCGAGCGCGACGCAGCGATCCGGCAGCACGCGCAGTGGGTTCATTTCGATACTCTCAGCGGTATCGGCATGGGCGGCCGCGAAAACCGACAGTTGCGAGATCGCCTTGGCGAGCATGTTCTTGTCGACCGGTTTAGCACCTCGCGCGCCTTCGAACAGCGCACGGCCCTTCAGGTCGTCAATCATCTCGAGCGCCGTCTCTTGCGACACTGGCGCCCGGCGCAATGATACGTCGCCCATGATCTCGGTGAAGATACCGCCGAGGCCGAACATCACGATCGGGCCGAATACCGGATCCAGCTTGGCGCCGAGAATGCAGTCGATGCCGTCTTCGACCATCGGCGAGACAATAATGCCATCAATCGATGCGTTCGGCGCACCGCTTTTTGCGTTTGCCATGATGCGTTCGAATGACGCCCTGACCGCGTCGTCGCCTGTGACGCCGAGCTCGACACCACCGACCTCAGTCTTGTGCAGAATATCTGCCGAGGCGATCTTGAGGGCAACCGGACCGCCGGCCTTTGCCGCAGCAGAAGCCGCTTCATCGGCTGACGTCGCAAGCGTGTCCTGCACCATCGGCAAACCGAAGTTCGCAAGGATGGCCTTGGCCTCCTTTTCGCCGAGCGGGCCATCGTCCAGCGCCGGTAACGCCGGGACATCCGGCGTTGGCGCCCGGCCAGCGTCGAACGCCATCCCGAAATGCATCAGCGCCGCCAGCGTCGCAACGGCGCGGGAGGGATCCTCGAAGCACGGAAATCCTTCGTCTTCGTACTCCTTGCAGATCTCCGGCGGCGCGACGAGCGACTGGATGAACAGCTTGCGATCGTGGCCCGCCATCGCTTCCGTCAGGCCGGCGCGCAGCTTCGGTGAGATCGCCGGTGAACCGGCTACGGACGTCCAGAAGCCAATAAGTGCATCATAGTTGCCCTGTTCCAGCATCAGCTTGGTAAACTTTGGCACGAGCGTCATGTCATTGAAGAACTGTGCCGTAACGTCGACTGGATTGCGCGGGGCGGCAAACGGCACCAGGTCCTTCATGATCGCCTGCGCGTCTTTCGGCATCGCGGCGACATCGAGGCCGTAATCTTCCGCCGCATCCGCCATCAACACGCCGCCGCCGCCCGATACGGTGACGAGGCCGACACGGCGGCCGGCGGGGTAGATGCCCGGGCGCGCGGCATAGGCGATGTCGAGTGCCTCTTCAGTGGTGCGTGCGCGGTAGCAACCAGCCTGCTTGAGGACGGCGTCGTAGACCTTGTCGTCACCGGCAAGCGATGCCGTATGCGAACTCGCCGCCTCGGCGCCGACTTCCGAGCGGCCGACCTTCATCAGAATCACCGGCTTGCGGTTGGCGCGGGCTATTTCAAGACCTTCGACCAGCGTCTCGCCGTCTTTTATACTCTCGGCATAAGCGCAGATCGCGTGGACGTCTTCTTTCTCGGCGAGCAGCTTGATCGCCTCGGCGACGTGGACATCGCATTCGTTGCCGGTCGTGATCCAGTAGGTCATGTCGAGACCGCGCTGGTCGGCGAGATAAAAGATGTGGCTGCCGTAGGCGCCCGACTGGCTGGCAATGGCAAGTCCACCCGGTTTGGGCTGGCGGCGCTCGATCGTGCTCGTAAACGTTGGATAGAAGTTGATTGCCGAATTGAACACGCCGAGGCAGTTCGGCCCGATGACGCGCACGCCGCTCTCGCTTGCCATGCGGGTCAGTTCATCCTGCATGGCCTGACCGTCTTCGCTCATCTCTCCGAAGCCGGATGAGAAGATCATGACCGTCTTGACCCGCTTCTCGACCGCCTGGCGCATGACATCGAGAACACCCTTCGCTGGCACGGCGACCAGCACGAAATCGACGTCGTCGTTGATCTCCGCGAGCGACGGATATGCGTCGATGCCCTGCACCTTGTCGCGGTTGGGATTGACCGGAAAGATCTTGCCCTCGTAGCCGAGGTTCTTGAAGAATGCGAGCGGCCGGCCACCAATACGAGCCGGATTGTCGGACGCGCCGACGAGGGCGACGGAGCGGGGTGTCAGCAGGTCATCGAGTGTCGTCACAAGATCGTTCTCTTCATCGTTGTTGTTGCCATCAAACAGTCGCGACCGGAGTCGTTGGCGAGCCGACCGAGCCCGGCAGGCGCAGCGGCGGCGCCGTCAGGAAGAAACGGCTACGGGCCGCTTCGCGCATGTAGTCGTTGAGATCGCCGAGCCACCATATCTCGCCGAGATGGATGCCAAGCTTGAATAGGCACAGCTCATGCAGCGGCAGCATCGCGCGCCGGCCTTCACCGGTTTCGCTCGGCGCACGCTCGACAGCATAGTTGTCAGCGATCAGTACGGCCAGGCCGCTATCGGCAACCCATTCGAGGAGTCTCGGGTCACGCCCTTCGAGTGCCGCACAGGAATCATGCAGCACTTCGTGACTTGGCTGACGGTTCATTTCGTAGATGCGGCGGGTGAAGCCGGTGTAGAGGCAGACCATGTCACCCTTTTCAACCGTGACGCTTTGATCCTTCA
>JBPCVZ010000204.1:0-7087 GCA_051010015.1 Hyphomicrobiaceae bacterium | reverse complement strand
CATCACGACCGACGATCAGCGACTACATGGCCACGCAGCTCGTGACCCTGTCGCCAGACACGGAAATCAATGAGGCGATGGTCGTGCTGCTCGAAGGACGCTTCTCCGGCGCACCTGTCATCAATGCCAGGGGTGAGCTTGTCGGCGTGCTTTCCAAGAAGGACTGTTTCCGCACCGCCATGCACGCCAGCTACCACGAAAGGCCCGGCGGACTTGTCGCCGACTACATGAGCCGCGATGTGGAAACCTTGGAGGCGGACATGGAGCTTTTCGTTGCTGCCGAAGCGTTTCTCAAGAGCCCATTCCGGCGCTTTCCGGTCCTGCGCGAAGGCCGCTTGGTCGGCCAGATCTCCCGCGCCGACCTGCTCCACGCCCTCGTCGAGCAATGGCGTTAATTCCTGTCAGTCTATCTCGCGAGCGTTGACGTGGTCGCGCAACGATTACCGCCGGTCCTTGAGCTGGCGTTCAGCCGCATCAAACGCGTCTCGAATGGCAACATAGACATCCCTATGCGCGTTCACGTCGCCCGGCTCGCGGCTGACGACGACCTGACCTTGGGGCGTGTCGAGCAGAATGCGCACCTGATAGGCGTTGCCTTTCTGGTGATGCTTGTGCGGCGCTTCGATCGTCACGCGGCAGTTCGTCATACGGTCTGTCAGCTTCGCAAGGTGGTCGGTCTTTTCGCGAACCCGTGCTTCAACCGCATCCGAGCGGTCCATGTTGTGAAAAGTGATCTCCAGTGGCAGCGACATGGCGCAGTCCATTCTCCGGTTTGCTACGAAAGATCAAAAATAGAATGCCGCCATCGCTGCGCCATTGACGTCGATCAACGGCGATGCCGTTCACCTGCTGGTCGCCTCCCCGTTTGCGAAAAGAATTGTCTCATACTTGTCGCCCGGCGCTCTAGAGCCTTCGGCCATGGTCATCCGCTTGTTGTTTAGCACTTGGTCGCGGTGTCCCTCTCTTCGCAAGACGTCATCTCGACAGGCTCACGAGCACGACGCCAGGCACGACGAGTGCGATGGTCACGAACGTGCGCCAGGTGATCGTTTCCTTGCCAAAGACCAGCAGGCCCAGCAACATCGCGAAGACCGGCGAGATCGCAACGATCGGGATGACGGTAATGACTTTGCCGATTTCCAGCGCAATGTTGAGGATGAAGAATGCAACGCTGGTAATCACGCCGGTCAGGACAAACCACTTCAAGCCAGGCGTTCGGAAATCCGGTTTGCGACCTTCCGCCAAGAAGCGGGTCGACAGCGTGACGGCGCCAACGGTCGTTGCCATAAGCGCTGCAAAGAACGGGTCAGGCACCTCATCGAACCCGACCTTGGTGATCGAGTGCGCGATGGCGCGAAGCAGTTCGGCCGCCATCGGCAGCAGGATCGCCCACCAGGGCCAGGACCGGATGCTGCTCCTGCCCCGAACTGATGCCACGAAGATCCCCGCAACGACTAAAGCCGTTCCGACGGCGATCGGTGGCGTCATTTGCTCGCCAACGATGACGTAGGCGGCGATCGCCGTGAAGATCGGCCCGATCGCGCCAATGCCCGAGTTCAGTGTCGGGCCGAGCAGGCGGATACCGTGCGTCCACAGCGAGATGGACAGGGTCGGGCGAAGCAGCCCGGAGGCGGCAAACAACAATGTCGCCGTGGTCCACCAGTTGGTTGTCTCGACAAAGATCGGCGCGGCCAGCCAGAACATCGCCGCCGTCGTGACAATGATCACGAAAGAGGCCGTCTGGGCGTTCTTGCCATCCAGTCCGATGTTTTGGACGTGGGCGGAAACCGCGAACAGGAATGCGGCGGCGAGCGCGAGGATGCTGGGGAGGTAGGCGCTCATGTGTAATGTATCAATCGCCAATCGCGCGTTGCCCGCAGCAGCACGACGGCCGACGGTACCCACCTTCATTCGAGGAATGGCGATCCCGGCAGGATTCGAACCTGCGACCGTCCGCTTAGAAGGCGGATGCTCTATCCAGCTGAGCTACGGGACCGAACTGCACAAACTATACGATGCGCGCTATCCTCGACCAGTTCCTGTTCACAACGGTTCACCAAAATCCTAATGCGTCCACGCGGCGCGACGGCCAAACTTGAAATTATCCGCATAGGATTTTTTGCGCATCTTGCGCGGTTGCGTTTCCTGCACCGTGAACGGTATGCCATGCCGCGTTGCATAGGCGATGGCATCGTCCTTGCTCTCGAAGCGCAGGTGGACCTGGGATTGCGTGTCGCTCGACGATGTCCAGCCCATCAGCGGATCGATTTCGCGCGGCGACGCCGGCTCGTACTCGAGCAGCCATTCCTTGGTCCGGCCCTGCCCCGACTGCATGGCGTTTTTCGACGGTTTGTAAATGCGCGCGGTCATGCTGGCGTCCCCGGCCTCATTCGTTGGCGTGTGCACCCCAATTTAGCAGATGCATCCGTTGGGCTGAATATCCGATTTGCCGCTATATCACAAAATCCATCGCAAATCCGCCCTATCGATAGCCTGCAAGACTGTCGCGTTTACGGCCGTATCCGGGAATTTTCGAGACGTGAAAGCCGGCAGCGCGGAGCCCGCGACGCACATGCCCGGCCGCCGTGTAGGTTGCGAACGTACCGCCGGGGGCGGTGTGGGCATAAACATCCGCCATCAGTTCCGGGCGCCACAAATCGGGGTTCTTGGCTGGGCTGAAGCCATCGAGATACCAGGCGTCGGCGCTGCCGCCCCAGGCCGGCAGCGCCGTATTGGCGTCGCCGAGGCGGATGTCCAGCATCAGGCCGTCAAACGGTATACGGTGGCGGCGTGCACCGGCCGGCGGCGGCCAGTTCCGGAGCAGGTGCGCGACTTGCGGCGCCAGGTCCGGCCACGGCGCCAAGGCCCGGGCCAGGTCTTCGGCGGTCATCGGATAGCGCTCGAACGTCGCAAACGTCAGGTCGCGGCAGTGTCCCGGCGCACGCTGCCAGGTCGCCAGGGTTTCGAAAAAGTTGAGGCCGCTGCCAAAACCCAGTTCGGCGATCGTGAACCGCGCCCGCCCCTGCCAGCGCTGCGGCAGGCCGTTGGCGGCGAGAAACACGTGCCGCGTTTCGGCGCGGCCATCCTCGCGCGCGAAATAGGGGTCGTCGAACAGCCGCGAGACGGGCGTCTCGCCGGCCTCCCAGCTGATTGCGGCAAACGGTTCGCTGTTTTCTGGCATCGGCTTCGATATGCTGACCGGATCGGTTCGCGCCTCGGGAGAAGTCATTGGCAGCCTACGACCTACTCGTTGTTGGCGGCGGCGTGCAAGGCTTGTGGGTGGCCCGCGCTGCCATCGCCGCCGGCTTGCGGGTTGCCGTGGTCGAGGCGGAACACTGCGGTGCCGGCGCCAGCGGCGGCGTGCTCGGCGCGCTGATGCCGCATGTGCCGACCGGCTGGAGCGAGAAAAAGCAGTTCCAGCTCCTGGCCCTCGCCGATCTCGAGCACCAGGCCGGCCGCCTCGCCGAGGAAACCGGCCTCGATACCGGTTACGCGCGCTGCGGCCGCGTCATGCCGATCCGTGCCAAGGGGTTCCTCGATCAGTTCGAATCCCGCCGCGCTGCGAGCTGGCGGCACTGGCGGACAGCCTTACACCGCTACGAGCTCGATCTCCTGGCCAGTGATGCGCTCGCCGACTGGCTCGCCCCCGAAGCCGCACAACTCGGCATCTTCTGGGACCCGCTCGCCGCCCGCATCGATCCCGAACGCTACATCGCGGCACTCAAGGCTGCGCTCCAACCGCACTGTGACATTTTCGAAGGCGCGGCGTTTGCCGACTACGACGTCGAGACCCGCCGCGTTGCCTGCGCCGGCGGCCACCCGGACCTCATTGCCGACCGCATCGTCCTTGCCGCCGGCTACCAGACCTTCGCCCTCGTCGAACGCCTCACCGACCTCGCCATGGGCGCCGGCGTCAAGGGCCAGGCCGTGGTTTTGGCCGCCGAACTCCCAGCGCAACGCCCGATCATCTATGACGACGGCATGTACATCGTCGCGCACACGGACAACCTGTGCGCCATCGGCAGCACGACAGAGCCGGATTGGACCGATGCGCGCTCCGTTGACGATGCCCTCGCCGCCAAACTGGAACACGCCCGCCGCATCTGCCCACCGCTGCGCGATGCACCGGTCGTGGCGTCCTGGGCCGGTGTGCGGCCGCAGTCGGCGGCACGCGACCCGATCGTCGGGCAGCTGCTGCCGGACAGTCCCATCTATATTGCAAGCGGCGGTTTCAAGATCACGCTCGGCATCGCCCACACCGCCGCCCACGAGCTCGTCGACGGTATCGTCCACGGCCGCGCACCAAGCCGGCTGCCGGCCTCGTTCGCCCCCGCGGTGCACGTCGCGGCAGCTCGGGCCCGAACCGCAGGACAGAACACAGAACGATAAATCCCATAGACGTTTGCCTCGCCGGCGCGTCTATGGCACCGAATGGACGAAACTGCACGACCGGAGACCGCGACGCATGAGCACTGCGATTGAGGAACCAAAAAACGCACGCCAAGACGCGACCAGCACCACCGACGCGGTCATCGTCGGCGCCGGCTTCAGCGGCATGTACATGCTCCACCGGCTGCGTAAACTGGGCCTCGAGAGCCGCGTGTTCGATCGCGCGACGGGTGTCGGCGGCACCTGGTACTGGAACCGCTATCCCGGCGCGCGCTGCGATATCGAAAGCATGCAGTATTCCTACTCGTTCTCGCCAGAACTCGAGCAGGAATGGAACTGGCCGGAAAAATTCTCCGCCCAGCCCGAGATCCTCGAATACGCCAACCACGTTGCCGACCGCTTCGACCTGCGCCGTGACATCGAATTCGAAACATCGGTCGAATCCGCCCATTTCGATGAAGCGACCGGGCGCTGGCAGATCAAGACCGACCGCGGCGAAACCATCACGGCGCGCTATTGCATCATGGCCACCGGCTGCCTGTCATCGGCCCGCATTCCGGATTTCCCGGGCCTTGAGGATTACCAGGGCGACACCTACCATACCGGCCACTGGCCACACGAAGAGATCGATTTCTCGGGCAAGCGCGTCGCCGTCATCGGCACCGGCTCGTCGGCTATCCAGGCGATTCCCGTCATTGCCGAACAGGCCGCTCATCTGACGGTGTTCCAGCGCACACCGAACTATTCGATCCCCTCACGCAACGGCCCGATGACGGACGACTACGCGCAGTCCTGGAAAAAGGACTACCCGGCCCACCGCGCCGAAGCCCGGCATACCAAGAACGGCGTCCTTGCCAACGCCAACGAGCAGTCCGCCATGGAGGTCGCCACGGACGAACGCCGCAAGATTTACGAAGAGCGCTGGCGTGACGGCGGCACCCGTTTCATGGCAGCGTTCGGTGATCTCGCGACCAATGCCGACTCGAACGAGACCGCCGCCGAGTTCGTGCGCGAGAAAATCCGCGAGATCGTCAAGGACCCGGACACCGCCGACCTGCTCGCCGCCAAGGACTACCCGATCGGCACCAAGCGCATCTGTGTCGATACCCGCTATTTCGAAACCTACAATCTCGAACACGTCGATCTCATCGATGTCCGTGAAGCCCCCGTCGAATACCTGACGCTGGACGGCCTTCACCAGGGCGGCCGCGACCACAGCTTCGACGCCATCGTCTTCGCAACCGGCTTCGACGCGATGACCGGCACCCTCGATCGCATCGACATCCGCGGGCGCGAGGGCCTGCGCCTGAGGCAGGAGTGGGAGGCCGGCCCGAAGACCTACCTCGGCATGATGTCGGCAGGCTTCCCCAATCTGTTCATGGTCACCGGCCCGCAGAGCCCGTCGGTGCTCTCCAACATGATGGTCTCGATCGAACAGCACGTCGACTGGATGGCCGACTGCATTGCCCACATCGAAGCATCCGGCCACACCACCATCGAGGCGACACGCGACGCCCAGGACGGCTGGATCGAGCACAGCTCCGAAGTTGCCTACTCGACGCTCTATCCGAAGGCGGCGTCGTGGTACATGGGCGCCAACATCCCGGGCAAGCCACGCGTCTTCCTGCCCTACATCGGCGGCGTCGGCCGCTACCGCGCCAAATGCGACGAAGTCGCCGCCGCCGACTACGAGGGGTTTCGGTTCGGGTGATGGTGGTTGATAGACTTTGGTGACCGTGGCATGGACCAACGCACGATCGCCCCTCTTTGGTCTTGTCGGCCATCGACGCACGACCTGAATTGAGAGGCGAAGAGCCCCGGATCGTCTGCTGCGAAGCCGTCCGGGATCGCACTAAGAGCAGAGGTCTCGATGCCATTGCGGCGCATGCGCCAGCATCACGACAAGATGCTGCGTATCAATCGGAATCCGTACCCTCGCCGCTTTCGCGTTCCCGGAAAACACGCAGTGTTTATCCGGGACCCCTCGCGTCGCGGTTGTTGTAATCGTCGATGTCCTCCGACGCAATCGCGCCTGGATTGCGCGGCGCTTCCAAGCCCGCATGCCAATTCACGGGAACGCGTTTCGCCTTTACCGGACAGCCGAGCAAGCGTCGCCGGGATCCATTGCGCCGCACACGCAGTCATCGCCAAGGCGCTCGGCCGAATCACAACCGCATTGCCTGGAAATTATCCCCCTCGCGATCACAAATCGCGCCGTCTGATCTGGCATCGCGCCCGGCCGCGCGGTCTACTCGACCAGGCTGGTATCGTCAGCATTGGGAGTGATCGCGGTGGCCAACGAATACAACTACATCATCATCGGCGCAGGGTCCGCCGGCTGCGTCCTGGCCAACCGCCTGACCGAGGACGGCACC
Organism: Hyphomicrobiaceae bacterium; assembly: GCA_051010015.1. Taxonomy (GTDB): domain Bacteria; phylum Pseudomonadota; class Alphaproteobacteria; order Rhizobiales; family Hyphomicrobiaceae; genus CAJQQK01. The sequence goes on along the minus strand of JBPCVZ010000204.1, from coordinate 323 downwards.
AAGAGCGTGCTGCTGCTCGAAGCCGGCGGCAGCGACAAGAATTTCTGGGTCTACCTGCCGGTCGGCTTCACCAAGCTGATGACCAACCCGAAGTTCAACTGGATGTTCGAAACCGAGCCGGACGACAGCGTCAACGGCCGCCGCATCCCGATCCCGCGTGGCAAGGCGCTCGGCGGCTCCAGCGCCATCAACGGCATGCTTTACGTGCGCGGCCAGCCGCTCGACTACGACACCTGGGGCCAACTCGGCAACCGCGGCTGGTCGTACGACTCCATCCTGCCGTTCTTCCGCAAGCTCGAGAATTTCGACCGGCGCGGCAAGGG
>JBPCVZ010000203.1:0-7463 GCA_051010015.1 Hyphomicrobiaceae bacterium | reverse complement strand
TGGTTGCTGCCGTGGTCTGCCGCCGCCTCAATCGTGGCCGGCGTGGGGCGGAACTGTGTCGGTATTGTTACGCTTCATCGCGGATTTTTTTTGAGCGCCGTTCGCTGATCGATTGTCGTGCAGACCTGGGTTTTACTGGGGCGGCATGGCGATCATGCGGTCGCGTATTTTAGCACAGCGTTTGTAAGCGTGGGAAAAGGTCTTATGACGAAAGCGTATGGATTGCGTTTGGTGGTGTCGGTGATGGGGGCCACGCTGGCGCTCAGTGCCGTGGCGCATGCGGGGGGATTTGCCATCCGCGAACAGTCGGCGTCATCGCAGGGCGCGTCGTTTGCCGGCTCGGCCGCGGGTTTCGATCTCAGCTCGATGTACTGGAACCCGGCCGCGGTGACGGCGAAGCGCGGCGTCAACTCCGAAACCCATGCCGCGATCATCCTTGGCCAGCAGGACCTGACGGCGACGGGCGGCACGCTGAATACCCCGGCGCTGGGCTCGGCGACCTCCGGCAACATTGCTGATCCGGCGGCGCTGGCGGCGTCCTATGCCAACTACCAGTTCGGTAACTTCTACATCGGCCTCAGCGTCAACACGCCGTTCGGCCTGACGACCAAGCCGGAAAACGACTGGCGCGGCAAGGCGATCGGTCAGACATCGGAACTACTGACGGTGAACGCCGCGCCAACCGTCGGCTATAAAGTGATGCCGGGCGTCTCGGTCGCGGTTGGTGCGCAGGTGCAGTACATCGATGCGCGCCTGACGTCGATTCTGACGGGTACCAGTGCGACCGGTACGGCGATCGGTTCGCTGGAGGTCGAAGGTGATGACTGGGGTTTCGGGTTCACGGCGGGTGTTCTGCTCGAGCCGACGTCGTCGACCAAGATCGGGCTCGGGTTCCGCTCGTCGGTGTCGCACAGGCTTGAAGGTGATCAGTCGAGCGGCATCGGGTCGTCGTCGATCGAGGCGGATGTCGATCTGCCCGAACTGGTGACGCTGAGCCTGCGCCAGCAAGTGACGCAGCGGTTTGCCTTCATGGGCACGGTCGAGTGGACCAACTGGAGCCGGGTCAAGTCGCTTGACATCAAGTGCACCTCGACCGGTGGCGCCTGCACCAGTGCCGGCAGCACGCTGAGTTCGCTGGAACTGAACTACGACGACGGCTGGTTCTTTTCCGGTGGCGTCGAGTACGCCGTTGCGCCCAACCTGCTCCTGCGCACCGGTCTCGCCTACGAGATCTCGCCGGCGCGCGAAGACACGTCGCGCTCGGTGCGGATCGCCGACAACGACCGCATCTGGGCCTCGATCGGCGCGACATACAACTGGAGCGCCCACACGTCGCTGGACTTTGCCTACACCCACATCTTCGTCAAGGACGGCGGCACCGACCAGTCGACGCCGACCGGCCTCAGTCTGACGGCGGATGTCGACTCGAGCGTCGATATCCTGGCGGCGTCGCTGAAGATCAAGTGGTAGGGATGGTGTGCCGGTCGGCGGGGCTTGGTGCGTTTTCGGGCGCCGTTCGGCGTGGCCGTGACGCTCGTTAGTTCCGCTGCACCTGCCGGAACGCAGACGAGGTCTCCAAAGTGCGCGGCGAGGCGCTTCGGTGCCGGAATGACGGCTGTGGTGTGATGCGGCGCTGTCCAATACCACGTAGGCCTGCGCCAATCGGCACAGCCTCCCGGGTGTCATCCTCGGGCTTGCCCCACAACTGTCCAGTTAAGAATTCACCCGATCAAAGCAACTTCTTGCGAGGCTTTAGGTTTGCTTTTCCGAGAGTTGTCCGGGACGTGATTTGGACAGACGCTTGGTCGTTTCGCGTCGGGCCTAAGGAGCGTCGACGCATGAGCTGAATTGAGAAGCGAAAGGCCCCGGATCGTCTGCTGTGCAGCCGTCCGGGGACGCGCCAAGAGTGGAGGCCGCGGATGCCTTCGCGGCGCATCGACCGGCATCGCGACAAGTAACTGTGTAGCAGTTGGAATCCGTATCCTCGCCACTTTCGCGTCCCCGGAAAACACGCAGTGTTTATCCGGGGTCCTTCGCGTCGAGGTCGTTGTCATCGTCGATGCCCCGCCGGCACAAACGCGCCCGGATGACGCGGCAATTCAAGCCCGCATGCCACTTCGCAGAACGCATTGCGCCTTAACCGGACAGTCGTGGGCTTGTCCCGAGGACCCATTTCTACACGAGTTAGGATGTAGGCGGCAGCGCCGCAGCCGCGCCAGCTTGGATGCCCACGGGGCAACCTTCCATGTTGCGCCCGCTGCCCGATGGGTCCCAGGGACAAGCCCTGGGATGACACTTGTGGGTGCCGCGACGTTCAAAACGTCTTCGACTCGCCCGCTTCACCCTCTCCGTCATTCCCGCGCAGGCGGAATCTGGACAAACCACCGCGAAGTGGTCGCTTGTCGCGACTCGTCTGGTCCCCGTCCGGGTGCACGGCTGTTCGGTTTAAGTCCGCTGCCCTGCGCTGCAATCTTTGCCTCACGCCGGTGAGGGGCAGCGTCGACATCAAGCGGCGCCGGGATCCGGCGATTGCCCGGCGGGATCATCGCAACCGCGCTTGACGGGCGCGCGCGCTCGGCGCATCACCCCTCGGTCATGCCAGCCGATACGCCATCCGAGGTCTCGAAGACGCCGCCGGACGCTCCCGCCGCGTCCGGCATACCCGTGCGGCCGGCCTGGCTACTGCCGATGGTGGTCGCCTCGGCGCTGTTCATGGAAAACATGGATGCGGCCGTGATCGCGACGTCGCTGCCCGCGATCGCCACCGACCTCGGACACGACCCGGTTGTACTCAAACTGGCCTTGACCAGCTATCTCCTGTCGCTCGCGGTGTTCATTCCGGTGAGCGGCTGGTGCGCCGACCGCTACGGCGCGCGGCCCGTGTTCCAGGGTGCCATTACGATCTTCATCCTGGCGTCGGTGGCGTGCGCGTCGGCCAATTCGCTCGAGCACCTGATCCTGGCGCGCGCCTTTCAGGGCATCGGCGGGGCGATGATGGTGCCGGTCGGGCGCCTCATCGTGCTGCGCTCGGTGCCCAAGTCCGGCATGGTCGATGCGCTCGCCTATCTCAGTATTCCAGCACTGATGGCGCCGCTGATCGGCCCGCCGATCGGCGGCTTCGTGACGACGTATTTCGATTGGCGCTGGATTTTCTGGATCAACGTGCCGATCGGCGGGGTCGGCCTGCTGCTGGCGCAGCGCTACATGCCTAATGTGCGTTCCGACGCGGTGCGGCGCATGGACTGGACGGGGTTCGCGCTTGCCGGACCGGGTGTCGCAGCGCTGATCTCAGGGCTGACGCTGGCCGGTAGCGACGTCATCGCGACCGAGTTCGCGTTCGCACTGATCGCGATCGGGGCCGTGCTGTGCGGCCTCTACATCCGCCACGCCCTCAGGGTCGACGACCCGCTGCTCAATCTGCGCCTGCTCCAGCTGGCGACGTTTCGCACGAGTATTGTCGGTGGTGGCCTGTTCCGGCTGGGGATCGGGGCGATTCCGTTCCTGCTGCCGCTGATGCTGCAGGTCGGCTTCGGGCTGACGCCGTTCCAGTCGGGCATGATCACGTTTGCCGGCGCCTTCGGGGCGCTCCTGATGAAGATCGCCGCGCGGCCGATCCTGCGCCGTTTCGGCTTTCGCCAGGTGCTGACCTACAACGCGCTGGTGTGTGCGGCGCTGCTCACGCTTTATGCGCTGTTCACGCCGGAAACGCCGCATTTGCTGATCGCGTTCGTGCTGGTCGTCGCCAGTTTCTTTCGCTCGCTGCAGTTCACCTGCCTCAACGCGGTCGCGTTTTCCGATGTGTCGGAAAAGGCAATGAGCGGTGCGACGTCGCTGGTCGGCGTCGCACAGCAGCTGTTCCTGTCGACGGGGGTCGCGATGGCGGCGTTCACGCTCGAATCGCTGCGTGCCTGGCGCGGTACCGAGCAGCTGACGCCGCCGGACTTCTCGATCGCGTTCCTGGTGGTGGCCGGGCTGACCGCGGTCGCCGCGGTGATGCACTATCGCCTGCCCGACGGCGCCGGGCGGAGTGTCTCGGGGCACGACAAGGGCCGACCCCGTCCTTCGACGGGGTGACGGCAGGGGGTGGTTCGGCGTTGCGATTTGATTTGAAATGTTTCACTGGGCGTGCAGTTCGGCGACGCCCCACGCGTGTTTGGCTCCATCTCTCGGCCATGCGACAGCGGTAGATTGCGGTGGTACGTCCCTCTCAGGCCGTCACCGCGGCGCAGGCCGCGGTCAGTCCAGGGCGCGGCTTGCTCCAATGTTTCGAGGCGCCCGGCGCGCTACGCCGGCATGACCTGGTCGAGCGCGGCGAGGAAGTCGTCGAAGTGGGTGATCACGGCTTCGCAGTCGAGTTCGACGACAGGAATATCCGTGTAGCCGAAGGTGACGCCGATGATCGGAATGTTCGCCGCCTTGGCGGTGGCGTGGTCGGTGGTGCTGTCACCGACCATGACGCTGCGTTTCGGTTCGCCGCCGGCGAGACGGATGGCGCCGAACAGGTGCTCCGGGTCAGGCTTGCAAACGGGGAAGGTGTCGCGCCCGGTGATCGCCTTGAAATAGGAGGTGAGGCCGAGTTCTTCCATCAGCAGGCGGGCCATGTCCTCGCGCTTGTTGGTGCAGATCGCAATGTTGATGCCGCGCGTGCGCAGTGTGTTGAGGACCTCCATCAGGCCCGGGAATGGCCGGCTGTCGACGGCAATGTTGGCGCCGTAGTAGGCGATCAGCTGATCAAACATCCCGTCGAGCCGCGTTTCGGATATCGTGTCGCCCTGGTGCTTGACGCTTTCGGCGATCATCACGCGGGTGCCGTAGCTGATGTAGGGGCTGATAAACTCGGCCGCAACGGTTTCATAGCCGGCCTTTTCCAGAACATGGTTGGTGGCCCGGATCAGGTCCGGGGCGGTGTCGATCAAGGTGCCGTCGAGATCGAACACCACGGTTTGGCTGCTCATGAGGGTTCCCCGCTTTCTGTACAGCAGCCTTTTAGAGTGAATCACCTTGATTTGTCACGCCGTCGTCATATGTGAGCTTGTCGGCGCGCCGGCTTCGCAATAGACATGGCGATCGTCTTATCGCGCAAGTCGTTTTGCGCGTTATGGGCCAGGGAGAGGTGTCATGGACGTTGGCAAGATGAAACGAGAGGCGGCTCGCCGCGCGCTCGAATATATCGAAGACGGCATGGTGGTCGGTCTCGGCACTGGGTCGACGGCGGCGGCGTTCGTTGACCTGCTTGGTGAACGTGTCCGCGAAGGCCTCGACATCACCGGCGTGCCGACATCGGAGGCGACGCTGAAACAGGCGCTCGAGCTTGGCATCACGATGGCGACGATCGACGAGCAGCCCGAAATCGACGTGACCGTCGATGGCGCCGATGAGCTCGACCGGCATCTGCGGCTGATCAAGGGCGGTGGCGGCGCGCTGCTGCGCGAGAAGATCGTTGCGTCGGGTTCGGCGCAAGTCGTGATCATTGCCGATCACTCGAAGCTGGTCGACACGCTTGGCGCCTATCCGCTGCCGGTCGAAGTGGTGCAGTTCGGCGTCGAGGTGACACGCGCGATGATCGAGGACATTGCCGATGAACTCGGCCTCGAAGGCCCGGTCAAGCAGCGCATGCTGGCGGACGGGCGGCCGTTCGTGACCGATGGCGGCAATTTCATTTTCGATTGTGCCTTCCAGCGCATCGAGGATCCGGAAGCGCTGGCGGAATTGCTGCCGTTTACGCCCGGTGTGATCGACCATGGCCTGTTCATCGGGCTCGCCGACCAGGCGATCATTGCCGGCGAGAGCGCGATCCAGGTGATCGAGGCGGATGTCGAGCAGACGATGGTCTGAGGGCCGAGAACCGAGAGCTGAGCGCGAAACGAGAGGACGGCCGAGATGGCGCAATTTGATTACGACCTGTTTGTTATTGGCGCCGGCTCCGGTGGCGTGCGCGCGGCACGCATTGCGTCGGGACATGGCGCGCGCGTCGCGGTCGCGGAAGAGTACCGGTTCGGCGGTACCTGCGTCATTCGCGGCTGCGTGCCAAAGAAGATCCTCGTCTACGCCAGCCGGTTCCGTGACGATTTCGAGGATTCAGCTGGCTTCGGCTGGTCGTTCGAAGGTGAGCCGACATTCGACTGGTCGACGCTGATCGCCAACAAGGACAAGGAGATCGACCGCCTCGAGGGCATCTACAAGGGCATCCTCGAGCGCAACAACGTCGAGGCGTTCGCCGAGCGGGCGGAGCTGGTCGATGCGCACACCATCCGCCTGACCGGCTCGGGGCGCACGGTGACGGCGGACAAGGTCCTGGTGGCGACCGGTGGACATGTCAATTTCGGTGAGCCGATCGAGGGCATCGAGCACGCGATCTCGTCGAACGAGGCGTTTCACCTGAAGGAATTTCCGAAGCGCATCGTGATCAACGGCGGTGGCTATATCGCGGTCGAGTTCGCCAGCATCTTCAATGGTATGGGGGCCAAGACGACGATCGTCTATCGCCGTGACAAGGTCCTGCGCGGCTTCGACGAGGACATGCGCGATGGCCTGATGGAAGCGATGCAGGCGCGCGGCATCGATGTCGTGACCGAGGCGACGATCACCAAGATCGAGAAGACCGGTGACGGCCTCAAGGGCACGCTGAGCTCCGGCCAGATGCTGGAGGCGGACCAGTTCATGTACGCCATTGGGCGCGACCCGAACACGAAGGGTCTCGGGCTGGAAAATGCCGGCGTCGAACTTGGCCGCAAAGGTGAGGTGAAGGTGGCCGCCGACTCGCAGTCGACGGCGCCCAACATCTATGCCGTCGGCGATGTCACCGATCGGGTGGCGCTGACGCCGGTCGCGATCCGGGAGGGACATGCGTTTGCTGACAGCGTGTTCGGCAAGAACCCGCGTGTCGTCGACCATGAGACGATTGCAACCGCGGTGTTCTCGACGCCGGAGATCGGCACATGCGGTTTGACCGAGGCGGAAGCGCGCGAAGTGCATGGCGATGTTGACATCTACAAGTCGCAGTTCCGGCCGATGCGCGGCACGATCTCGGGCAGCGAGGAGCGCATGATCATGAAGCTCATCGTCAACCCGGCCGACGACAAGATCCTCGGCTGCCATATCCTCGGGCCCGATGCCGGCGAGATCATCCAGATGGTCGGCATCACGATGAAGATGGGCGCCACCAAGGCAGACTTCGATGCGACGATGGCGTTGCACCCAAGCGCAGCAGAAGAACTCGTGACGATGAGCACGAAGTTTACCGGTTAACCGGGTTTTGGACCACCGGTTGTCGCAACACCCGCCGCGCGGCATAGGCGCCTCATGTCAACGGCCTGGTGTGGCGTTTGCATCGACGGGCCGTGGCACAGGCGCCAGCATACGGAGCGCGGCATCATGAGCAGGCTGGATAGCAAAATAGCGTTGGGAACCGGCGGCGGCGCCGGGATCGGGGCGGCGATGGCGCGGATTTTCGCCGGTGCCGA
>JBPCVZ010000202.1:0-19261 GCA_051010015.1 Hyphomicrobiaceae bacterium | reverse complement strand
GTTTTCCTTGATTGGGTCGAAGAGAGCCGCCAACACGACGAAGACTACGGCCAAACTCTGGACGGACGAGCGAGATTTGATCTTGAGCCTGGGCATAGTGCAGCCAATCCGGCTCTACGCCGCGTGCAATCGCCCGAGGAAATATCGGACGCATATGAAGGCGTGATGCGCAATGCGCACATGGTCGATGTCGTTGCCGAACTGATTGGACCATCGATTAAGTTCCACCATGGCAAGGTGAACTCCAAGTTGCCCGGGGCCGCAACAAAGGTAAAGTTCCATCAGGACTTTACCTTTCAACCGACTACGAATGACGACATGATTACAGCGCTTCTGTTTGTTGATCATGTAACGTTGGAAAATGGCCCGCTTGAAGTGGTCCCCGGCACTCACAAAGGGCCGCTCTATTCATTGTGGCACAATGGCATATTCACTGGCGCCGTCGCAGATGAGGTTTACGAGGCACACAAGAGCAATATCGTGAAATGTACGGGGAAGGCTGGCTCAGTCTGTCTGATGCACTGCAGCCTGTTACACGGATCTGCGCCGAACCTGTCCGATAGCTCACGCACGCTATATATCCCAACCTACTACGCCGAGGACGCGATCGAGTTGAGTCCGAATCCGCTACCGAGCACCCTCGCCAACGAGCTGGTGCGCGGAGAACATTCAGGCCGCGTCCGATGCTCAACGTTTGAAATCGAAATACCGGAAGTGCCTAAAGAAACGTCGTTCTTTGCTCAACAGGCAGCAGGTGATGTTGCGTAAGACGCCGCCTTAGAGATTGCGCTGCTTTTCTGCACCGTCGTACAGCAGTTCAGCCAAACGCTCACTCGGGTCAGATTCGGCGGTGAGTAGGTGCAAAACCGCTCTTCCGGTTATGCCTCATCTTCGAGCATCATGCGCTTAATCTGAGATTTTTAGGGTCGGGCCAAGTCCGGTAATAGTCGGATGGAGCATCTGGGCCACAAGCGCGGAAGTTGGGAGCGATGGCAATATTCGCGACGATCGACGTGAGCACGTCGCCATTAGCAACGTAGTTATCCATAATTTGAAATGTATTGCTGGAAGGGTGCACCTGATGGTGGTCTACCCAAGGCATTTCGTGTGCGCGGCTCACGGGCGGGCGTGAGCCGGTTGCCGCCTGTAAGTTTTGCTTGCGCGACTACCATTACCACCGCCACCTGTTCTTGCGATAGCGCTCTTCGACCGGCATCTTGTCGTTGTAGGCAACCACGTCGAGTACCATCGGCACCGACAAGCCGTTTTCATAGTGAATGAATTCTTCACCGCACTGTTTGAAGCCCATCGTGGCATAGAAGCGGGCAAGCGGCGGTACACAATCGATGAAAATCTCCTTGATATCCGACTGAGTGATGAACGTCGCCATTGCCCCGAATAGCTTGATGTACGTCGGACCGCCCCGGTGATCGCCGCGGATCGCGTACTTGGTGATCACGCAGGCCCGTTTCGGATACTGCTTCGACGTTGCCATACCATAGATCTCTGGCAACATGCCAAGACTGCCATCGCGCGTGAAATTCACGCGCGATGTGCCGACGGCTTCGCCCTCCTTCACGGCCAGCAAACTCGTGCCATGGGTATCGAGATCATCGATGATTGTTTTGGCATCATGGTCCGCGTATTGCGACGGCCGGCCGAATTCTCCGCAGTAAACGTCATAGCGCACGCGTTGCGCGGTGCGCATCAGGTCCGGCGTCGCGCAAAGAATGATCTCCATCGCCGCAGCGGCGTCGTCTGTCATCTCGCCAAGCAGCATCTCGTCGCTCTTCAGACGGGCTTTGGCAATGCGCGCAAGGTAACGCGAGAATTCCGCCGCAAGCTTGGGAGATTGCACTTCGAGGCGGGACAGCACGTCGCGGTCGATTGCAAGCGCGCGGACCGCCGTCAGCGCGGTGGCATCCGCGGTCGCACCCTTGCCGGTCAGAAATCCGATCTCACCGATGACCGAGTTGCGCCCGATCGTATGCGATAGTTCGGCATCGCCGTCCCGCGTCAAGCTGATCTTCACCTCCCCCTCGAGGACAATCAGCATTTCCGGCGAGAAGCCGCCTTTCAATCTGAGCGCCGCGCCGGCATCGAACGCGCGTTGCTCGGAAAGCGCACGAAGCGCCTCGATAATCTCAGAATTCATGGGTCGTCCCCACCTGACGCGGCTTCCTCGCGCAACGCGCTGAACGGCTTCTTATTCACCACGACCCGGTCAAACGCAGCCTCGCTGTCCGGCCATTCGGTGCCGAATAAGCGGTCCAATACTCGTGTTCCAAGCCCATAGTTGCCTGTATAGCGAGAGTGATGCAGCGAGTGATAGACCGTGCTGGTGATCACGGGCCCCTGCCAATTCATGAACGAGGGCGAGCGGATTTCATAGTTCGCGTGACCGTAGGAGTTGACAATCAGATAGAACACGAACCATGTCGCGACACCGAAGAAATTCAACGGCACGACAAACTGGTCGATCAGAGCCATTGCACCGATCATGCCGAGATCGAAGATAAACTTTTCCCAGAAAGAAAACGACAGCGCCGTGAACGGGCTCGACAGCCGGCTCTTGTGATGCTCGGCATGGATCCAGTGGAGCGGCTGCCAGTGGAAGGCGCGATGCGAAGCGTAGTGCCATATCTCGGCCCATACCGCGGTCAGCACAAGAGAGCCGATGAAGCCGACGATCGAGCGATCCGCGAAGAGGCCAAACAGTAGGAAGGCCATCAACATGACAGCATGCAGCGGTGTGTGAATAGAATTCTTCAACTCGCGCCGAACCTGCGGATGGCCAATTGGCAGATCATAAATGCGGTCACGCCCAAGATTGATTTCGTACTGCTCGACGACAAGCCAAAAGAGCGCCATGAGATGGCCGATCGTTGCAACCAAACTGAGTATCGCCGCCTCGCCGGCTGTCATTCAGCAACCCTCCCTTCCAGCCGCCTCACTGTCTGCAAAAGCTTGCATTGCTTTGGTCGCTTGCTTCCCAAGCTACCTTATATTGTAACCAGTGTCAGCAAGATCCAATTAGGCCGGATGTCGCCACGTCGGGCAGATCACTTGCGATGAGCAGCCAATCATTTCTCGTGAGCGTGTTTCCGCTAAGTTGGCAAAGGACAAATTCCCGCTTAGCCAATCGCTGCCAGAGCTAGCCCGCTCACAGATGAGGCGCAGGTAGGCGCATACATTGCCCTCATCGAGACAACCTCTCGACCACTCCTCCCCCACCTTTGAATCCTGGCGTCAGCGCAGGCTTCTTCTTCCTTGGCGATCATACGATGCACAACGCCGAAGGTCTTCGGGATGTTGCCGTTGGGTGGTAGCAGTTTACGACGACTTGCGGAGTGATGCGAAGGACCGTGGGTCGCGCCACGCTGGATTCTCAATATCGACCTGCTGGCCTTGATATTGGCGTCTTTTACCATAACGTGCATTGCCTAGCATGACACACTCATTCACTTCGCGAGGTTTTCTTTGAATCTATCTTTTATTGGTGCATTTCTGATCGCCGTTTTTCTTGCTTCCGGCATGACCACGCACGCAGAACCGCTGAATCGTGTTGCATTGGTGATCGGTAACTCGGCCTACAAGCACACTACGACACTTAAGAACCCCAGCAATGATGCCAAATTGATGGCCAGCACGCTTAAGCAACTTGGGTTCGATGTCATTCTGCAGCTCGACGGCAGTCAACGCGGCATGAAGCGGGGTATCCGCAAATATCTCGAACGGCTTGATCGAGGTGGTCGAAATGCGATCGGCCTGTTCTACTACGCCGGCCACGGTGTTCAGGTTGATGGATTGAATTTCCTGGTCCCGGTCGATGCTCGCATTGAACGGGAGGGTGATGTCGCCATAGAGGCCGTCAGCGCGTCTGAGATCCTTGCCGGCATGCGCCTCGCTCGCAATCGGCTCAACGTCGTGATCCTGGATGCCTGTCGTAACAATCCGTTTCGTGGATTCTCCCGGAGTGCCGCCCGCGGTCTTGCTCGACTCGATGCGCCAAAGGGCTCTTATGTCGTCTTTGCGACGGCACCCGGCGATGTGGCCGCCGACGGCACGGGCAACAACAGTCCCTTCACGACAGCTCTGGCAAGACACATCCGGACGCGGGGCGTGAACTTCGAACAGATCATCAAACGTGTCGGCCGCGATGTCTCACGCGCGACCAGCGACAAACAAAGACCGTGGCTCTCTTCGTCCGTCTATGACGATTTTTACCCAGCCGGCGTGAAGTCGAGGCTAAGCGCAATTTCGACGTCCGGTCGTCCATCAACTGCGAACAAAGTCGTTGCTTCCAATGCTGAGCCCAAGCCTCGCGATCACAAGAACGCCGACGCATTCCGCGATTGTCCCGCTTGTCCGGAAATGATTGTTGTACCGGCAGGACGGTTTCAGATGGGATCACACGGCACCAAGTACAAAGAGAAATCGATGCGCCCGCTGCACGATGTGCAGATCAAGTTGCCGTTTGCCGTGAGCAGGTTCGAAATTTCATTCGATGAGTGGAAAATGTGCCTGGCGGACCGCGGCTGCGCCGGCTATCAGCCGCGTGACGAGAAATTTGGCCGCGGGCGCAAACCCGTGATTCGGGTCAGCTGGGAAGATGCAATCACCTACATAGAATGGCTGAAACAAAAGACAGGCAGGACGTACCGATTACTGTCGGAAGCCGAATGGGAGTACGCTGCCAGAGCCGGATCGTCCACCTACTTCAATACAGGCTCCACCATCACGACTTATCAGGCCAACTTCGATGGTCGGCGCAGTTTTAACAGCGGTCCAAAGGGAAACTATGCAGGCAAGACCTTTGAGGTCGGCCGGTTCAAACCAAACAAATTCGGCCTCTTCGACACTCACGGAAACGTGGCGGAGTGGACCCAGGATTGCTACCACAGGAGCTATCATGGTGCACCAGCAGATGGTTCTGCTTGGACGGCGCCACCGCGCGGCGACACCTGCAATCGCCGGGTCATTCGCGGTGGCTCCTGGTTCAGTACGGCGCGCCAGATTCGATCTGCTGCACGCCGCAGCATGCCGCCGCATATCCGCGGCCATGAGATCGGGTTTCGAGTCGCGCGAGACATCAACTAGACGTCTCACGGGATCACCCAACGACAACACTCACCGCGTTGATGTTCCCGCAAACCCTGCATCAGTGCCAGAGCTGCTGAGAGCTTTCTCTGCCTCTCGACTGTTCTGCCCATGCAAAACGAGCACAGGCTAGATTAGCGCTGCGGGTCAAAAGGGAACTTGATATGCGTCGCAGCGCTGCGCGTGGTTTAGCTGCGATAGCGGCCGTCAATCGGGATGCCTGGTTCAAGCAGCGACAAGACCCATCCTGGCATGTCCCAGAGCCAGCATCTGCAGGTAATCGGACACTTAGGATTTCGCGTGCCATTCCAAGCACGAAAAATCGTGCTGCGTCTGGGCAGCGCCCTCAACAGCAAGCAGGCACGTGCCGACCGTAACTTTTCTTCCGCTGGCTGTATGGGCGACATCATCGCGGAGCCAAAACTTGCAAGTCTTGCAGAGCTTCAATTCCAAAATCTCCTCATCTCGAGGGCCTCGAGCCAACACCTTACCACAATGCACCTGCCTTCACCGCGCCCGCCGCGTGACATCTGCTTTCGACATCAAGCCCTATGTGAGCCGCGCCAGAGCCCAATCGTAAGGGTTGATCCTCTACTTGGCTTGCCGAGTGTCGGCTCAAACCGCCGAGCTGCTGTTGCCCGCTCATCGTCCGCCGAATTTGGGCATCGGGCGGGAAACACAAGGCTTGGTGGGGGGCTCGAGTAGGTTTTCAATGTACCGAAAATCTCCTAAACTCAAAGCATGGTTTCGTTTCTGAAGAAGATGTTAGGTCTAGGTCCCCAAGGCTCCGCGCCAGCTGAACGCGGCGAACCTGTGCAGTACCAAGGCTTTGAGATCCAACCTGCCCCCGAGCCGGAAGGCAGCCAATGGCGTTTGGCCGGCTACATTCTCGGCGGTTCGGAAGACAATCATAATGAGCAGCGGTTTGTGAGGGCGGATCTCTTCGCGTCTCGTGATGAAGCTTCGGAATTTGCAATTCGCAAGGGAAAGCAAATCATAGACGAGCAAGGCAGTCGCCTGTTTGCTGACGATGAGAAGACCGGGTCTGCCTGATATTCCTGGGCAGAAAAGTCACCCGGGGAAATCCGCTGCCGTTAAGCGAACCGAAGACGAAGCAGCCGCTCCGAACCGCAGCAGGTTGCAAATGAGCCTCTCGTTCACTGCATCAGTGCGGCAGCTACACCATCAATACCGGACGAACTCGCCATCGGGCGGCAAATGTTGGTCCGGGTCATTTTGGTCAGTGATGGCTGTCGCCGTACCACGACAGAGCATGCTCCAAAGAGCGAACGTCCTGTGTTCGCAGTGAACTTGAACCGATTGGACCACGAATGAGCGTCTGTTGCGATGCAAGAGGTTTCCGCCACGGTAGTTGCCGCGCTCGACGGTTGTACCAAGCTGGAATAGTCTGGCAGGTGTGGGCAGGGCGAAAAGGGAAGCTGATCCATCATGCCGAAGATTACCAGGGTTACTATCACCGAGTTCGATTTCGAGGTGAAGAATCTAGGCCTGCAAACGGCGGCCGCAGGCACAGGTAATATGGCGCACGTCGAAGGAGCCATCTTCAAGCCAAAACGCTTCGCCGTGCATATCGACACGGACGTCGGTGTCACGGGCAGCTACGTTACACACTGGGTTGGCACGCCTTCGACCATGGCACAGGCGACGATGCTCGCTCCACTAATGCTCGGGCGAGACCCTGATCAGCGCGAAGCTATTTGGAATGACATGAAACGTGAAGTGCGCGCCTACGACCACATGGGCCACGGCCCGCTCGACATTGCGTTATGGGACCTCTGCGGCCACTTGCATGGGGTATCTGTCAAATCGATGCTCGGCGGTTGGCGCGAGTCGCTGCCGACCTACGCGAGCACTTATCACGGGCAGGAGGCACCTGGTGGTCTATTCTCTCCAGAAGCGTTCGCTGACTACGCCGAGGAGTGCAAGGAACGTGGTTTCCACGGCTTCAAGATCCATGGCTGGACAAACGGCGACGTGGCGCGGGAGTGCGCCAACCTGCGCGGCGTGCGTGCACGTGTCGGTGACGACTGGAGGATCATGCTGGACCCAGCTAGCATACTCAACGCGTGGATGGATGCGCTCGCCGTCGGGCGGGTGTGTGATGAGATTGGCGCCTTCTGGTACGAAGACCCGTACAAAGACTCGTCGATCTCAGTGACAGGTCATCAGCGCCTGCGCGAAAAACTCAAAACTCCGTTGCTGATCACAGAACACGTACGCGGCATCGAGCTCAAAGCTCAGTTCATGCTGGCCGGTGGCTGCGACCTGATCCATGCAGATCCAGAATATGACCTCGGCATCACGGGCGTCATGAAGCTGGCCCACTTCTGCGAAGCACTCGGTATGGACCTGCAGTTGCACGCAGCCGGTCCGGGGCAGCGCGTATGCATGTCGGCGATCCGAAACACGCATCTCTACGAAATGGCCTTGATCGGCCCGAACATGCCCAACGTCATTCCCCCAATATACAAATGTGGCTACTCCGACCAACCGGAAGATTTACCCGCGAACGGCTTTGTGCCTGTGCCGGATGGCACGGGGCTTGGCGTCGAGTATGACTGGGACTTCATCGAGAGGCGCAAGACAAGCGAAACAGTATGTGAGTGACCAACGGCAAAAGCTATCCCCATTGCCAGTGCGGGCTACTTGCTGCTAGCCAATCGAAGGAATGTCCAATTTGAAGGCCCAGCGGAAGACTCTGACACAGCAGGTTGAGGCCGACCTCCTTCAGATTCGTACCAAATGTATTCAAACGTACATTCTCTGCCTTGCGTCATGGACGGAAAACGCCGCGACGAGAAAATCTGGTCCGGTATTCCCCTACAAAGTGGAGATCAACTGCACTGATTGACCTCTTCGGCGCTAAGTCAATCGGTCTTGGAACAAGGGCGCCTCTCGAAGGCCGGTAGATCTGCTTCGACCGGGAGCGGACATTGGTCGAATGGACGTGTCGTGTCGAGCGAGCCACCTGCAGTCTCGCCACGGAGAATGGCGCATTGTCCACGCGGCAGTCGTCGAACATGCTCAACTCACGGACATCCGACACCGCGAAGGTAGCGCGCCTTGGCCCAACCTCGAAAGGATCCATCGCCCGAGTGGTAAGTGATCGGGCACCATCTTTGCCCCCAAGGCCTGTGATCGGGCGTGCAGCGTCCCTTGGCTGCAATGATGCCCGACCTGCGTGGCGGGATTCGAACAACAATCGCACTGCGGGCACTTGGGCCGGAGCGCACGTTCAGAACATCATCGGACGCAACGTTTTGAACAGCCCAGCATCCACTATCCGTTGCTGCATGTGCTGGATGTAGATTTACACCAGTTGCTGCAAGGCAAAGGACTGCAAACAAGGTTCTTCTGTACATTTTCGTTGTCCCGATCGAAGTTTCAAAGTGATTAATCGCTCAAACCCGACGCGCCTGGTCGGCGACGCGTATGGTTCAGTTACTGCATTGAACGTATCGGAATGCCTTATTGGAGTGCGCGCCATTCCTGAAAATGTGACCGTCTTCCAGAGCGATCGTTTTATTGGCCGTTTTGACACGATACTTGACCATGTTTGGATATCCCTTGGCGATGAGAAACTGTCCCCCGAAAGAGGATGATTGAAAACCGCGTTAACATGCACGCGTCCATCGATCGGATAGCCTCACCACTTGGGCGTCCAAAGCGTGGCACTGTCAGTAATATCGACACTTGATCCAGCCATGCTGAAGAGAACCATCGGCATGGCCAATCTCGACATTTGCGAGTTTCTTTGTTGACCGGCCGTTTTGCCTTCACCATCCAGCATATTCTGCACGTCGTAGTTTATCTCCTTTGCCATGTTATGGATATCAACAGGCTACTTGAGCGCCAGGCGATGAGATCTCAAGCAACCCGATGCATCGGGACGTGCTCAGTAGTCACCGGTCCATTTGAAGGTGAGGCCCGGGTCCGCCCATTCGGCGAGTGAAATACCGAATTTGGCTTTGTGTTTTCCTCGATCTGCAAATCCGATGGTTGTCTAGCCGCTGACCGTCACGGAAGTACACTTCGGGCGTCCTCAAGGACGGCTATGCAGCTCCCGACCAACGATATCGACGAAGATCGATTTGGGTTGCCCGGTCCAGTTTTCCAGACAGATGCGGGACCTCCCGGCAGAGTGGTCAGCGTTGATGTGGTTGTAAACGTCAACCTTGCCGGACTTGCTTCCCGAGCCGGCGGTATAGATGCCCTGCGAGGAAACACGAAATGGTGCTGAATAGCTGCCCGCCGGCCGATATATCAGGTGATCCCCAGGTTGATGTTGGGGCGTGCCAGCATGAGCCAGACGATCGCTAAAATCGCAATGAAGGCCGGTATGCCGCACAGAAACCAGATCCGAAAATACCGATCATAGACTTCCGGCAGCTGAGCGTTCGAATCGCGCGCGATTCTTGAAAACCTCCTCAACTGGATCTGGATCCACACCACTGGCAGCCAGAACAATCCGATCATCATGTAGAGCAGCAACGACAAAACGATCCAGCCTTCGCTAAGCGACCAACCGATCGAGTGTGCGAGCAAGATTCCCGTGATCGGCTGCGCAACGACCGCGGTCGCTGTGAACAGCGTGTCAGCCACGACCACGATGTGGGCTGTGTGAGCGATGATTGATGGATCACGAGTTCGATGTGCCATCAGCATGAAGAAAGCAATGCCGGCACCGGTCCCGATAAGAACGCAGGCACCGATCACGTGTAGCCAGCGAAGGACGACGTCATACTCCATCAGCGGGTTTCCAGCATTGCGCGGGTGACTACTGCAAGCATAATTCCCGGTAAGACCTTCACGAGGGGACCAAGCGGCTCGATCCAGAGGGTGGGAACGATCACCGTTGCAGATGCGAGGTAGATAAGGCTCACAATCACCATCGCCACGCACGACCACATGGCGTACTTCCGAACCAACAGGCTGAATGCGATCGCAATATCTATGACACCCCAAAAAGCCACGCTAACAATTGCCAGGCCGTTCGGCCAACCAACATCACGCAGGACCTGCGCAGCCTTTTCGATCTCGATCAATCCGATCAGTCCAGACGCCAGCCAGAAAACAAATAGCACGCCAATAGCAAACGGCATCAACAATGACATGCGCGCGAACTGCCGATGTTCAACGGTCGCGGGAATAGCAGCCAAAGTCTGCAGCAGCGAGGAAAGTCGTTTGCCAGTTGCCACTTGCCAGACCGACGGATCACCCAGCACGCCATCTTCCAAGACGCGAGTGGCCGTGCTCCTGAGCGGAGATCGCCATCCAAGAAGGCCGAGCAGGTCCGCCGTTCTGGATATCATCGCCAGCATCCAGCCAGGAATACTGATTGTCCGTTTGGGTGGAGCGAATCCCAACCAGCGCCGATGCTCCAAGATGAGATCGCGGAGGGCGTGCGGTGTCTCTTCAACCAGGTCACATTCCAAACGAGCGGGAACCTTCCCGTGCACCGCCAATGATACTGCCTGCCCGAGATCCTTGATACTGACAGTTTGAATGGCTGCATCGGCATTCGCCAGCGGTTGAACAATCGGGAACGCCGCAAGCGTCCGAAGCAGAGCGCTGCCACCATAGGCAGTCGGAGAGATCACCATTCCGGGGCGGAAAATCCAATACGGGACTTGTGCCGCTCTGACGACCGCGTCGCCCGCGGCTTTCGTCCGCAAGAATGCAGTCGAAGCATCCGGCCGTGAGCCAACCGCGGATATCTGCACTACACCGACACCGGTGCCGTTACAGGCCAGAACGAGTGCTTCGATCGCGCGATGATGAACGATTTCAAGGTCGTCGCCCATCCCTTCCTGCAAAGCCCCAGCGCAATTCACCACGACATCGACGTCTTTGATGATCGCCAGCCATGCTTCGGCACTGCACAAGTCTGCCAGATCGTGAAAGAGCCATCTGATTTGCGGTAGCACAGAGTGCGCTGCCAGTTCGTTTCGCCCGAGCCCGACAACCTCGCAATCCTCACCAATCAAATGCCGCACTATCCATGAACCAATGAGACCGTAGGCGCCGAGCACAAGAATACAGCGTTTCGATTTGGCAACTTCGCATAGAGCCATCGTTGTTTCTTCCTTCTCGAGCGGGTGGGCAGCTCATTTCGATATCTCCCATGCTGTGCAACACACTCCCATTTCAACACGACATTCGTCGAAAAGAGCCCGCTTTGCACCACGTAGGTTCGCGACCCAACGCTCCAAAGAAACCGACGGCCCAGCGGCCCGTCGCATACTTCTCCGATCTTTTCACTATCGGCACCTGTTTCGCTCACCTCTTTTATCGAAAATCCTGGCAATGGTCTTTGCGGCGTTGCCGATATCAACCGGTACGAGTAATTCGTTTCTCAAATTGCTTTCCGACATACTTGACGGGATTTCTCTTGTCGTCGTTCATGCGACGGGTGAATTCCCTCGGGTTGGTCGCTTTCGAGAACGCAAGCTCGACGGGGTTAAGACCGATCAACTCGGCGCTGATTCCAGTGACACCAACACCAGTGGCGGTCATACCGACCTTGCAGCTACGAGCGCATCTGGCACCGGTGCACGCATGGCGAGAGCCTGACGATCACTCGTCACCACCCTTTGCCACGCGCTTGAGTTCGACGAGCGTTCCGTTCTGCTTGACAGTCAGGGACGCCATTCCGCCCGCCTCATCAGGATGGAATACAACGCTCGAATCGAAAAACCTGGCGACAAACTCGGTTTCGCATATCGGACACATGGGAAGCGGATTCTGATCATCGAAAGAAAACGAGAGTCCGTCCTCAGCAGCACTTACGGTCGCCTTGTGATGTGCGCTGGAATACATGCCGTCAAAACCAGCGCCTGATTGCATCGCTACAGTTTGATCAGGTTGTCGAGATTTGGGCCAGTTGTATTCCTCGCGAACGGCCCGTTCGACTTCGTCGAGCAAAGGCCATCCCTGGACAGAGTTCACCAGGATAGCGATTCCTTTTCCCTCGTCCGGCAAGATCTTGAGGCGCGCTAAGAAGCCATGATTGCCGCCGTCGTGTCCGAAATTGAACTCGCTTCCTGTTTGCGAAATGAACCAGCCGAGCCCGACAAAGTTCCCTTCCTCAAGCTCTTGACGATCCGGCTGCGGGGTCAGCATTTCCTGCGCCACTTCTGGTTTGAGCCCCAACTTGGAACCTTGCCCCTTCAGCGCGCCCATGAACTCGATACCGAGCAGGGCTAGATCCTCTGCGGTTGTCCAAAGCCCTGCCGCCCCCATTTCAGGATAGACATGCCACCCTCCTGAGACTTGAACCCCACACCACAAGTGCCCGGCAGCGACCCGTTCGGCCATATCGCCCGCCGACAAGTTCTGGTCAAAGGTGCTATTCTTCATACCAACTTGACCAAGCACCAAATCCTGCATGATCTCATGGAACGGCTGGTCAAGAACATCGACCATCACTTGCTGCGCGATGCTCGTTCCACCACCCGAATATTGGAAGTGTATGCCAGGCAAGCCGGCAACCTCCACGGCGGATGTATTCGCAGGGTAATCGCCGTCCAGGATCTGAGGAAGCGTTGGTCGTGGTCCGTCTCTTGGATATCCTGGAAAGCCGTGAACGGTCGTGGCGGCTGAATGGCTCAATAGCTGCCGCAGAGTAACGCAGGGTTGCCAGCCGTCGGTATTCGGTACTCGCCACGTGCGCAGATAATCGTTGACATCCTTGTCGAGATCGAGCGTGCCATCCTGAACCAGTTTGGCTATGGCAAGTGCAAAGACGGGCTTGCTGATGGAACCCGCTTGAAAGGGCGTGTTCTCACTGACCTCTCCCCCGGTTATGCTCGATCTTGACCCAAATCCTCGCGCCCAGTCGATCTCTCGACCTTCGATGACGCAGATGTTCACCCCGGGTGTTGCAAGGTGTACCTGCCTTGCGCCAAGGGGCGTGGCTGAGCGGCGCCGATAAGTCTCACCAGCTTGGGGCATCAGCCTATTGATCGTCCGCAAAATGCGATCTTCGACGTGACCTTCCAAATTTGCCATCCGGTCGATTAGGGTCCAACGCTGTTCCGTCCGTGTTCCTAACACCAAGGCACTTGAGTTTATGCGATGTTTCCCGAACCGTCATCTCAAGTTGCTACAATTCGTGGTTGACCGAGCGAGCAGATACCACCGCTTCGCGTCTCAATGGCGCATGACGCATCATAGCGCCTCTTGGCAGAACGGCGCCAGCAAGCGGAACGACAATGAGTGACGACATCCGCTTCCGATGCCAATAGGTGAAGCTCCATCGGTCTATCGCAAACGGCTTACTGCGTTAGGCTCGAATTCGCCGCTTCATGGGTCTAACCCTTGTACAGCGCTTGTCGCAGCTGCCGCTGAACCGCATTCTGAGCCCATCCGCAACCAGTGCCACACGGCGTTGATGGTCTACAAAATCACTTGACCGGAGAGGCTTTGCCCGGCCTGAGACCTGGGAGATCCAGGCGTTGAACGGCCACCGTGTAATGATCCATGAACCGTGCCGCTGTGTGCTCGAGGAATGTAGCAACCGCCCGGGTGCTGTTTGCATTTCGCCGGGTCACGATTCCGATCTCACGTTTTAGGGTAGGCCTTACGATCGGAATGCACTTGATATCTGGTGACCGCGACAACGATGCTCCAAGTAGCGGCAACACGACTGCTCTGAGGTGACTTTCAAGAAACCCGATTTGGGTGGACAGATGGTAGATCGATGCGCCACGCCCAACTGGAACATTGACGTCATGCAGTTTTTGCCTGAATGCGCCGACATTGATTGACAGGATGACGCCCCAATCAATCTTCGGCAGGTCAGGATTTATCAGTCGCCTCCAGGACACGGTACGATTGCCATAGAGCGGATGACCCGGCGGACAGGCGAGAACGATCGGGTCTTCGCACAGAGGCTGGAAATCGAGTTCTTCATCATTCGACGGTCGCATCGATATGCCAAAGTCGACTTGGCGTTCGTGCACGAGCCGGGAAACGGTTTTCGCATCCGCGTCCTGCACGTCGAACTCGGACTTTTCATGCATCCGGGCATAGTCTCGGATCAATGCCGGCACGACCGATCCGGCGGTGCTCCACATGCAGGCGAACTTGACCTGGGTCGTATATTCGTTGACGAACCGACCGGCAAAATCCTTGAAACTATCGAAATCGCGCACCAAGACCGAGGCACGCTCCAAAAGCACGCGACCCGTCGGCGTCATGTCGACCATTTGTGTGGTTCGCTCGAAGAGAGGATCGCCGACAAATTCTTCCAGTTTTTTGATCCGGCGCGATAGCGCCGGAGGCGTGATGCGCATCTCTTCCGCCGCGCGAACAAAGCTTTCATGCTTTGCAACGGCCACGAAGGCTCGCAGATCATCGAGCGATATCATTGTTCACCCAGATTCAATAAACCTCGCTGGCTATGAATCCAGATTTCGTCGATTGACGCAAATCGAGCATCCCCAGAGCGTCCGGGATGAGTGTGCGCTGACACTGCAATTGTGCATGTGACACGGCTGGCTATCCGTAGACGACTGCCGGCAACCATGTAACCAGCCAAGGCCAGAAGAATATGATCAAAACGGCCACCATCTGCAGGATCACGAACGGTATGATGCCGCGATAAATGTGAGCCATTTCGACTCCCGGCGGGCAAACACCTTTGAGATAAAACAGCGCGTAGCCAACAGGCGGTGTCAAATAGGAGGTTTGCAGCGTCACCGCAATCAGGATCGTGAACCAGACCAGTACGGGCTTGTCGACAGAACCAAAGCCGTCAATGGCGATGTCCATGTTCGCAACGACCGGAGCGACAAGCGGCAAGATGATAAAGGTAATCTCGATCCAATCGAGAAAGAACCCCATCAAGAATACGGCGAACAGGATGATCAAGATGATGCCGAGGTCTTGAACAGGCAGAGCCTTCAGCGCACCTTCGATAATCTCGTCGCCTCCCAGACCGCGGACAACAAAGGCGAAGACGCTGGCACCCGCGATAATCGCGAATATGTAGCCTACGGTGTTGAACGTTTCGTGCAACGCTTCGCGCAACATCTTGATGTTCAGGCGACGATAGAGCGCAGCCAGGACAATCGCACTCATCGCGCCGACACCACTGGCTTCGGTCACGGTTGCAATACCGGCGATGATGGAACCGAGCACCAGAACCATGAGTAGGATAATCGGAACAGCATCGAGCAGGACTCGGACCAACGTGGCCAGGCTGATGGGCTCGCGATCCGGCGCGAGTGGCGCTGCCGATGGCCTTAGAAACGCATAGATCAAAATATAAACGATATAGAGGCCGGCAAGGATGAAGCCCGGAAACACGGCACCCATGAAGAGATCACCTGCCGGCAGACCCAGCTGGTCGGCCATGAAGACTAGCATGATGCTTGGCGGGATGATGATGCCGAGACAACCGGATGCCGCGACGGTTCCGACCGCCAGTTCCTTCGAATATCCTTGTGCGACCATGATCGGAAGGCTCAATACGGCAAGCAGAACAACCGATGCCCCGATAATGCCTGTGCTGGCCGCCAACATGGCACCGATTATCGCGACAGTAACCGCCATGCCGCCGCGCACATTGCCGAACAGCTCCTGCGTGGAAGATAGCAGGCGTTCGGCGATGCCGGATTTGTCGAGCATGTTGCCCATGAAAATGAATGTCGTTCCGGCGATGAGGATCCAGTTGGTCATGAGACCGTAGATCCGTTCCACAACCAGGCCGAAGAACTCGAAATCGAGCCCCGTTGCCGTATCCAGGTAGTTGTCTGCGAAGATCGCGACACCGGTAAAGAGAACCGAAACACCAAACAGTACGTACGCGACGTGCAAGCCCAGCAGCAGGAGCCCGCCAAAAACAACGAACATCGCGATCAGGAGAATCGACTCGACAAACATGGTCAGGCAACCCTCTTGGCGGCTCTTATCTGTGAGGAAAGGTCCAGCAACCTCGAGATTGCGGCGATCGCGAAAATGGTGAAGCCGATCGGCAGCGCCGACTTGATGATCCAGCGATCGGAAAGTCCGCCGGGATCAATCGAACCTTCGTTTTGCTGATAAGCCCATTCTGCAAAGAAATAGGAATGATAGATGACCAGTCCTGCGAAGGGCAGCACAAGAAACAAGTAGCCGTAGAAATCGATCCGCAGCTGCGTCAGCCTGGAGAAGCGGCTATAGAAAAGATCATTGCGAACGTGTGTGCCTTCGACCGTCGCATAGGAGAAACCGAGCAGCCACGAGGCGGAATAAATATGCCATTGCAGCTCATCGAACCCCAAGCTTGAAATACCGAAAAAGTATCTCAGGATGACCGAAGTGCAGATGATGGCCACGAGGACGAGGCAAAACCAGCTCGCACTGCGGCTGATCCAGCGAATTGCACTGTCGATCCGGTTGGCCAGTCGGCTCGCAACGTCAGCCACTTTGTGTCCCCTCGGTCCTCACAACTCTGTTCGAACTCGGATGCGCGTTGAAAATCCCCTGCCTGTTCGAGACAGACAGGGGATCAGACCAGCCGTAGGCGGCGGCAATCAGAGTCCGTGCACGCTCAGTCGAACATCGTCTCATCGCGACGGATCATACCTACACTTTCCCACTTCTTGTAATCAACCATGAAGGCTGCGAAGTCATCCAGAACGACCTTCAGCTTCGGATGCTTGGCCTTCAGATCGTCGATAACTTCCTTGTAGGCTTTGCGCATGGCGGCGATCATTGTCGTATCCCACTTGACGACCGTCACGCCTTTGGACCTCAGTTCGTCCAGCGCTGCGGTTTGCGTCGCTGCCGCTTTGGTCATGCTCCAAAGGTTGGTCGCTTTTGATGCGGCATCGATCTGGGCACGTTGCGCGTCGCTAAGGCTGTCCCACTTGTCCTTGTTGATCACCAACTCCAAAAGTGTTGAAGGCTGATGCCAGCTCGGCATGTGATAGAACTTGGCCACCTTGTAGAGACCGGCGCGCAGGTCATTGGAAGGCAAGCCCATTTCGGCGCCGTCGATCACACCTTTTTCCAGGCCCGGGAAGATCTCGTTGAACGGGATGAGCGTCGGCACGGCGCCGAGCTTCTTGAGCGTCGGCGCGGCAAATCCACCAATACGCAGCTTGACGCCCTTCCAGTCCTCGACCTTTTCGATCTTTTTGGTGAACCATCCAGCGCCTTCCGACGAATAGATCGAGATCGGAAACACCTTCAGCTTGTAGCCAGCGTCATCGTACATCTTCTGATAGAGCTTCATGCCGTTGCCCTGATAGAGCCAAGCCATGTAGACTTCCGGGTGCGGCGAGAACGGGAAAGTACAGAATGGGATCAACTCCTTGAGCGATCCGCCGAGATACGCTGAGCACGTATAGCCTGCGTCAACCTTGCCGGTGGAAACAGATTTGTGGATCTCGAATGCCGGCATGAGCTTGCCAGGCTCGTAAAGCTTGAACCGTACCGTTCCGCCCGTAATCTTTCTTGCCAGATCAGCGAAGTAAGGCGCCGAGGTGCCGATGACCGGGAGCTGGGTATTGAATGCAGACGGAGTCTTGAAGAGGACTTTCTTGTCTGCAGCAACGGCTGCCTGGCCAAAAGATGCGGTTAGCAGCGCAGCGCCAGCTATCTGCAGGCCACGTCGCAATCCACGCACGTCTGCTGTTGATTTGGTCGAACACGTTGGTGACATTTTTCTAGTTCCTCCCAGTGGTGTTGATCGAAACACTGCACCCCGCACCCAAGTTGGGTTGCCGACGTCATAACAACACTGGTGAAAGACCGGAGGCAAGCTGTGCCGCTCACGCACCGGATTACCGTATCACCCTACTGATGCATTGCAGATCAGACCGGGATGCTCACCCGTCGTCTCAATCCGATATCGAAGTCAGCGGCAGCACGCTCCAATCTTACCGGTCCCACATGTTAACCGGAACTAAAAAAAAACGAACAGTTATGTAGTTTATGTTAATACCTCGTGCGGCAGTACGGTCTCGCAATTTGCAGCCCCGCACGGATGGCCGGCCAATTGCAGCAACGCGCAATTTTGCACTATGAGACGATGGCCCTAAGTGTCTATTCTGGTGCCCATCGATACACCCGTCGTGGACACTGCCATACCTGTGCCGTCTCCTGTCACGAACTGAGGATCCATCATGCCATTGAGAACAACGACCATCGGTGCATACCCCAAGCCGGAATGCACGCCAGTCCGAGATTGGTTCCTCGCTCACTTGACCGAAGAAGAGCGCAAGGCTTCGCGCGGTCTGTTGAGCAACTGGGGCGTAGGTGAATACGAGAAGGCGCTGGAAATTGCAGGAGACAAGGCCGAGCCGCTCTTTCTCGAAGCCACAAAGCAAATCATCGAGGATCAGGTCGATGCGGGCGTAGATGTGCCAACCGACGGTGAAGTCCGGCGCGAGAACTATATCTTCTATCAATGCCGTCGTATCGAAGGTGTGAGTTTCGATCAGGTAACCCACAAGTCTGTCCGACAGGGCGCGTTCGAAGCAGATTTGCCGACCATCATCGGGCCGGTCAGCCTCACTGAAACGCGACTCGATGAAGACTGGAGAGTTGCGCAGCAGTTCACGAACAATCCGGTCAAGATAACCATTCCCGGCCCGCTGACGATTTCCGATTCCATCGCCAATGACTACTACGACGATCCCAAGAAAATGGGCGCTGATCTGGCGATCGCATTGAATACCGAAATCCGGGCCCTGGCCAACGCCGGCTGCAAATATATCCAGCTGGACGAACCGGTTTTTGCACGCAAGCCCAAGGAGGCACTCGAATATGGTTTCGAAAACCTCGAGCGGGCCTTCCACGGCGTTCCGGATGATGTGAAACGGGTGGTTCACATGTGCTGTGGCTATCCCAATGCCCTCGATTCGGAAGACTACAAGAAAGCCGACGCACAGTCTTACTTCGACATTGCCGATGCGATTGATCAATCGTCCATCGACGAGGTCTCGATAGAGGATGCCCATCGCCACAACGATCTGTCATTGCTCGAAAACTTCAAGAAGACGACGATCATTCTCGGCGTTATTGCCATCGCCAAAAGCCGCGTTGAGACCGTCGAAGAAGTGCGCGATCGGCTCAAGGCGGCACTCAATCATATTGATGCCAACCGTCTGGTTGCCGCGCCTGACTGTGGACTCGGCTTCTTGACGCG
>JBPCVZ010000201.1:0-4823 GCA_051010015.1 Hyphomicrobiaceae bacterium | reverse complement strand
TCGGGAACTTGCGCCAGATCAGATAGACCGCGACGAGCTCGCCGACACCAACCGAAAACAGCGCCGTGATGATGCCGCCGGCGGCACCGATAATCAGGAGATTGTGCCGGTCACTGCGGTCCATGCGAAAGCGCGATGGCCTGGCGCGTTTGTGCGACCACGTAAACACGAGCAGGAATACACCGAGCGCCAGCGAGAACAATTTGAACAGCAGCAGCAGGATGTCCTTGTCGATCCCGTCGAACAGAACAAACTGCGTGATGAGCAACGCCGGCAGGGCCGTGACGAGGACGGTAAAACAGATCGCCAGGAACTCGTTGCCGTTGATCTTCTCCGTTTCGGCGACATTGTTGCCGACGTAGAAGCGATTGAGCCAGACGCAGGAACCGACCGACATGCCGAAGCACTGGATCAGGAAACTGATCCCGATGGTGCTGACGGCATCGATCTGGATCTCCATCGGGATCGTGCCCATCTCCGATGCGCCGCTGAGCGTATTGAAGGCCGGCACGAAAACGACACCGCCGCCGGTGCCCGTGGCATTGGCGATGATGGCGCCGAACACGCCGACCGGTGCAAAGATCCAGATGTGTTGTGCGAAATCGACGAATTCCCGACTGTGCATGCCAAGCAGCAATGCGTAGGTCGCGAGCAGCACACCCAGATAGAGGGCGATGCTGTTCCGGATGCGATCGTGTGATGGTGCGGCCAAATCCATGATGCTTTTTTGGTTCTACGTTGTTTTGAAGCAGACCACTGCTTGCTCACCCGTCGCGATGCCTACTCGAAGCCGCCGATTTCGCCGCCCTTGAATCGCCAGTCCGTCAAAAAAATCTGTATACCGCCCAGCAGGGCCAGAAATGACGGAACGAACACCAGGGTGAAATGCAGCGCGGCCGTCGTGAACTCGATGCGCACGCCACTCGTCAGGTGGTCAAACCAGCCGAGACTCATCAAGCCATAGGCGATCAGGAATTCCAGGATGCTGAAGAAAAACTGGAATGCGAAAGGCCAGTCGTTGTCCCAGCGGAACCGTTGAATCTGGACATATGCGATGTCGAGCACGAACCCGACGACCATGATCGCGGTGACAAATACGAACGGCGGCAGCGATGGCGGCCAGAGGCGCCCGATCAGCGCGTAGGAGAAAGCCAGCGTGACCGGTATGGCAATGATGGCATAGAGCAAAAAGCGGGTTTGCCATCTACCCAGTAGCGTCGGTGTCATGGTTGTATCCTCTTCAGGGGCTGGCTGTTACGGTTTGCTGCCGGTGCACCATTTCAGCCATTGGAAGGCCGATCGAAGCGGCCCCATGGCGGTCACGCCCTCCGCGCCGCCGCTGGCGAGAGACCTGACCGACCGGAGCGCGGCATATTGCAGACCGAGAAAGCTGTCGACGGCCGCATAGGGCCCGTTTTGGGTGATGATTCCTGCTGCAAAAAAGCGGCCTGTGTCATTGCGCATGCCCTCGACCTCGAACTGGTTCGTCACGGTGAGGCCTGCCAATCTCGTCTCTGGTCCAGCCTGGCCAGCCCGGTTGCGAGCAAGCGCATAGGTTTCGATCAAGTCGGCCAATAGCGGACTGGCTTCGAGGTCCGCGATGAGACCAGTGCAGTCAATGACATAGTCGGCGTCGAGCTTGATAGCCTCCTTGAACTCGAGGTTCGACATGAGCGTCGTGCAAATACCATTGTCGGCAAGAGCTATGTCTGTGACATCGCCGAAGAACGGACGATACCAGCCCTGTTTCTTTCCTTCTTCGATAATCTCTTCCCAATCGGTGCGGTCCGCCGTCGTTGTTCCGCCCCAACTGGACATCAGTTCAGCGCGTTCATCCGGGGTGGCGGACTCAAGACGTTGACGCAGTGTGCCGCCCCAACACGCTTTCGGCCAATTGAAAGGTTGGTACTCGATGTCGTGGGCGGCGATACGACGGGCGAAGTCGAACTGGCGACCTTCCTTGATGGGCGAGCGCATGACATGAAGAATACGGATGTCTGGATTCTTGGCACGGGCTTCCGAGGCGCGCTGCACGATACGCGAGGCGACGATGCCGCGGCCACGGACGAGAATGGTCCCGCCATTTTTTTCCAGATCATCGTAAACGCTGTCATGCGGCTCATAGGCATTCACAACACGCAGAGACGAGGGGCTAGCGTTCTTGAACTGCTGCAGATCGGGTAAGAAGCGGGCCGCAGGGTAGCCTGTCGACAAGTGGATGGTGCGGCCGACCACAATTCGATCGCGCTTTTCCGCAACGTCGCGATCGACCGGCACGCGATAGGCGACCGCATATCGGCCATCATTCGTCTTGCGGATCTTGAGGATCCGACCACGACGCCAAATATCCCGCCAACCGATGCGTTCCGCCTCACTGTCCATTGACCGGTAAACGTCACCGGCTCGAGGCGTATAGCTCTCTGCCAGCGTCGGCTCACCGAAGACCTGCATGATGTACTTGATGCCATCCAAGTTTCCACGCAATAATTCCCGCCATGTTTCGCGGCTGGCATAGCCTGGAAACCCCCAAATGTTGTCCGGCACCGAGAGCGAGTTCGAGCGCAACCGCTCCGCGTCTGGAATCTGAGAGTTGGCGCACAGGTCGGCGTATTTCTGATAGGGCTTTTCTGTGTCGCCAATGGCGCGGATGCTGGCCGCTTCAACCCCGAAAATGCGCAGATGATCTACCCACACGAAACTTCCGATGCCGCCACCGAGCGCAACGTAGTCGCGTTCCTCGATCTCTTGTCCGCCAGCAGCGAGCGCCGCAACATCAACAATGTTCCTTTCCATCTCCAAAGGCGGAAACGCAGCGACATCAGGAGACGCGATCGTTACCTGCGTGTCGTCGTTGTGTTCCAGAACGAGTTCGAAGTCGCCGATCAAAAGCGGTTGTCCCGCGATCCATCGCGATGATGTAACGGGCAAACCCGCAAGCGTAAGACCGTTGCTACTGGCATTGTCATGAATTGCGACACCCGTCCCGGTTACTTCGACGTTTGCATGGTGCCGCGATACACTCTCGTCGTCGAGAACGATGTCGCATGTCGTGCTGCGTCCGATGGAGTACGCCCGCATTGGAGTGAGTTCCATTGAGCGCGAACCCGATCCGCCTGTTGTCTTGCGCCACGACAATATGTAGGTCATTGCATAAGTCTCGTTTGTTGGATTGTGTGCTGCCGACATGCTATAAATCGAGTGACTGCTTTTGCAGCAGTGAACAGTATGAGGGCCGAAGGTGGACCGCGTTTTCATAAGAATTACGGATAAGGCCGGCGAAGAAGTCTTGGCCGGCGAGTACGATTTGCCCGTAACGCTCGGTCGTGGAGCTGCGGCCACCGTGCGCTTTGACGAAGATCGTACGGTCACATCGCGCAAGCATGCCAAAGTTCACTCTGCGCGTGGCGAGCTTGTCGTTACCCATCTTGGCGCGGAAACGACGACGGCCGTTAACGGTGTCAATCTTGGCGGCCCCGGTGCCGAGGAAGCGATCCACGCGGGTGACACGATCACGATCAGCGATTACGTCATAGAAATCGCCGCGACACCGGGCGAGATTGAGCACCGGCCTAAGGAAGTCTTTGCGTTCGTTATTGTTTCGCATGGCAATCACCGTTCCGCGCCGACGCCGAACTCGATGGCAGTCGGACCAAGCGGGATTTCGATTGTTGCTCGTGATGCTGACGGCGACTTCGTCGTCAAGCATCGCCGCGAGGAAACGATGAAATCATCGCGAGACGATAGGCCTGTCGTCGCGACGCTGAAGTTCGACGGCGAAGACGCCGGCGGCTCACTCCAGGTGAACAACGGCGTTGATCTCGCTCTCGTGAAGGTCAATACCCAACCCGTGCGGACAGCGAGCGTTCGTATCGAACATTTCGATATTGTCGATATTGGCAATTTAAGAATTGAAGTCACGGGTGTCGAACCTGTCGTTTTGCGCTGTATCAATCGAGAATGCGGTCGTATCAGTCCCTATCGGCCGGACGAGAATTGCAGGTATTGCGGTTATCGCCTGGTCGAATCCCAATCCGTTTATCTGTCCCATTCAAGAAAACCGGGATAGCTGTCAGTGGGTCGGTTGCGTCATGCCGGCAGGGTTTGCGGGAATCCTGATCAATTGGTCGCGGTGGCTCCTAGGTTGACGAATTGAACCCGTCGGTTTCTTCCGGAATAAGGCTCGTCGGGGCGTTTTAGCGCAGCTTCACCACGTCCATAAGCCGTGATCCGGCTCCTCGAAATATCGAAAAAATCAAGAAGAAACGCTCTCGCGGACCGTGCCCGGCGCTCCGAAAGATCCTGGTTGTACGCCGCACTTCCTTTTGCGTCCGTGTGACCCACAAGAGCGAATTTGTAGCGTGCAAGGCGGGGATGGCTCAGAACTTCGCCGATCTGTTTGAGCAGGCGCTGGGCCGCTGGTCGCAATCTGGCCGAATCATAGGCGAAGAGAATCTCTTTCTCTATGCTCGGCAGTTTGCCTTGCCGCGCCATTTGCTCGATCTCATCGCGCGATTCTTTCTTCTGCAGACGATCGTCTCGCTGGAACCTGAAATTCCGTTTTCGAGGTCGCGACGCGCCAAAGCCACGCGTACGCGGGCGTTGGGTTTGTCCGCAAGCGTGATGCGCTTGACAGGTCAACGCGTTCAGCATGGCTTCTTGCTCTGCCGATAATCTGGATTGGGCCGAAGCCGCGTGTGCAGAGGCGATCAGAAAACCACCCAAAACAACCATAGCAAATGTGTTTCTCTGCATTTTTGATCTCTCAGGTCTTCGTACTTGATTACATTCGTTGGAATAGCTGACATGCCAGCTGGTTACTCGAC
>JBPCVZ010000200.1:0-3152 GCA_051010015.1 Hyphomicrobiaceae bacterium | reverse complement strand
AGACTGGGCGCGACGGCAGACCGAAAAATGCCGGCATTAATTCCTTGTTTTCCATATTCTCGTACTGTCATCGGGAAGTAGATTGCTGCCGGCTGCTGTGATGTGGACCGGTGCTGTGTTTGTTTGTCTGCCGGATCCTCGTTCAATTCTGTTTCGCGGCGAACGCGCTGGCCGGTGGTGATCTACTTCGCATTGTCAAAGGCTCCAACCAGAGCGTGTGTCCTGCGATGTCAGGTATCGTCAAAGTGCTGGTGTTGATGCTGACCGGGCTGATGCTCGGCGTTGGTTTCAACACGTGGCCTATCGTCGACGATGTGGCTTTTCCGATTGGCGGCAGCGCGCTCGAGCGCGGTATTGACCCGCTGTCCTATGGCGTTGGCTTGTTCGTCGGCATGATGCTCTGGCAGATCGGCAGCGTGCCGTGGAGCACGATGCCCGAGCGCTTTCACAAGTTTCTGGCTGAGCAAATGCCGTTCTATCGCTTCGTCGTGATGGGTTGCGCCTGTCTATTCGTGCTCGTCTATTTCTAATCCAGGTCAGGCGGCGGCGTCGATAAGACCGCGTTGACGCAGCAGTCCTTCGACAGTGGGAAGCTTGCCGCGGAAACTCCGATACGCATCGCCACCCTCTTTCTTGCCACCTGCCGAATAAACGTGACGCAGCAAGCGATCTGCCGTTGCAGCATCGAAGATGTCGCCGGTTTCCTCGAAGGCCGCGAAAGCGTCGGCATCGAGAACCTCCGACCACATGTAGCTGTAGTAGCCGGCCGAATAACCATCGCCGGCGAAGATGTGCAGGAAATGTGGTGAACGATGACGCATGGTGATTTCGGCGGGCAAACCGAGCTTGGCCAACGTTTCGGCTTCGAACGCGATCGGGTCCGTGCCCGGCTTGTAGTCAGGCCCGTGATAGGCCATGTCGACGAGCGCCGAGGCGAGATACTCGACCGTGGCAAAGCCCTGGTTGAAATTGGCCGCGGCCTGGAGTTTCTCGATGAGCTCGTCGGGCATGGCGGCGCCGGTCGCGCAATGGCGCGCGTGGTGTTTGAGGAGGCCCGGTTGCTCGAGCCAATGCTCGTAGAGCTGGGAGGGCAGTTCGACGAAGTCGCGTTCGACGCTGGTACCGGAAAGTGAGGGGTAGGTCACATCGGACAGGAGACCGTGCAGGCCGTGGCCGAGCTCGTGGAACAAGGTGCGCGCGTCATCGAACGAAAGCAGCGCCGGACTGCCCGGCTGCGGCTTGGCGAAGTTCATGACATTGAGGATGATCGGGCGGGTGTTGCCGCGCAGTCGCTCCTGTGATCGAAAACCGGTCATCCAGGCGCCCGAGCGTTTCGACGTCCGGGCGAAATAATCGCCAAGGAAGAGCCCGACCGGGTTGCCGTCGCGCCCGATGACGTCGTAGGCGCGGACCTCGTCGTGGTACGCCTTGATGTCATGGCGCGGCTTGAAGGATACGCCGAACAGGCGATGCGCGACATCGAATGCAGCTTCGATCATGCTGTCGAGC
Source organism: Hyphomicrobiaceae bacterium (assembly GCA_051010015.1). Taxonomy (GTDB): domain Bacteria; phylum Pseudomonadota; class Alphaproteobacteria; order Rhizobiales; family Hyphomicrobiaceae; genus CAJQQK01. The sequence continues at coordinate 1,643 of JBPCVZ010000200.1, read as the reverse complement.
GTGAAGTACTGCTTGATCTCGGTTTCGTCGAGATCGTAATCGCGCTGGCGGACTTTTTCGGCCCAGTAGCGCCAATCCCAAGGCTCGATATCAAGGTTGACACCGTCTGACTTGGCGGCGTCCGAGAGCATGTTGCGTTCTGCAGCAGCCTTCGCCTTGGCATGCGGCCATACCGTCTCGAGCAGCGAGCGCACTTCGGCTGGTGTCTTGGCCATCGTGTTGTCGAGCTTGAAATCGGCAAAGGTCGAAAAGCCGAGAAGGCCGGCAAGTTCGTTGCGCAGAGCAAGCGTCTCGGCAATGTTCTCGCGGTTGTCCGATGCAGTGCCGTTCTGGCCGCGCATTGTCCAGCCACGAAAAGCCTTTTCGCGAAGCTCACGGCGGGTCGAGAAAGTCAGGAACGGATCGATCAGCGAGCGCGACAGGGTGACAACGTAGGGGGCATCGGTGTCGCGTTCGCTGGCCGCCGCGGCCATTGCCTGTCGCAGAGCGTCCGGCAGGCCGGCGAGGTCGGCTTCATCGTGGATTTCAAGCATGAACGCGGCTTCGTCGGCGAGCACGTTCTGCCCGAAGGCGGTGCCAAGCTCCGCCAGGCGCTGTTTGATGGCGCCGAAGCGTTCGCGCTCGCTGCCCTCCAGCTCGGCACCAGCGCGCACGAAACTCTCGTACGTGCGCTTGAGAACGCGGGCCTGTTCGTCCGAGAGAGCCAGCGCGTCGCGCTGATCCCAGATGGTCGCGATGCGGTCGAACAATGGCTTGTTGAGCGTGATCGCCGTCGAGTGGGCCGACATTTTCGGTGCGAGTTCGCGTTCCAGCGCCTGGACGTCAGCGTTGGTATCGGCACTGGCGATGTTCCAGAAAATGCTTGCCGTGCGCGACAGGCGCAAGCCGGCGCGCTCGAGCTTTTCGATGGTGTTGGCGAATGTCGCCGGCGCCGGCTCGTTGGTGATTGCCTCGATTTCGTCGAGGTGTTCTTGCATCGCAAGATCGAAAGCAGCGGGGAAGTGCGCCGGCTCGAGCGTGCCGAAATCCGGCAGGTCGCGATGCACGTACCAGTCGGTCAGGAGTTCGTTGTCGGAGTCCCGACGGGCTTTGACGTCGCTCATGTTATCGCTCTCCAAAATTTGTTGCCCGGATACTAGAGCCGCGAGCCTTTAATTGGAACCATTCTGCCGAGCGGATTTGTTCCGAGATCAAGTGGACCGTCGCAGTGCGTAGCAGCGCTACGGACAAGACGGGACACGCCGAGATCGGGGCAATCCGCCCGGCCCGCAGGGTTCGCAAACGGCGGCAGCCCAGTGCGTCGAACGGCTTGCCCACAGCACCGCTGCGCGCCGCGCCCTTCTCCTGCTGGGCGACTCATCGTTTGCGAACAGAATTGACTCATATTTTTCGCCCGATGCTCTAGGTTCCTTTGTGTTTCCGCGGCACGCTACCTTCGTGTACCTCAACATTGGCCGCTGCCCCAAAAGGCGAGTACACACCTCAAATGTGTCGCGTCCCGGAAAGCTGCGTGAACAGGTTGTCCGGGGCTTTCACCGCGCGTAAAAGATCCTGGCTTACAAAACTGACCGTCCACCTCTGCCAAACCCAAAGGTGTCACTCTGGTGCGGGTGACCAGGGCTCATTGATCGGCGGGTGTCGAC
>JBPCVZ010000199.1:0-4029 GCA_051010015.1 Hyphomicrobiaceae bacterium | reverse complement strand
CGCATAAAATGCTCCTCGCTTTAGCTTCCATTGGGCTCACGGCTATTCCCTCGCTTCGCTCGGGGCCTCCGCCAGGGCGGCGCAAGGCGCCGGGCCGCGGTCGCGGCCTTGTTGCTGAATCCGATTGCATGCGACATGCCTTAAGTAGCCTGGCCGTCACCGTTCGTTGCGTCCAACAGGCTTTTCCATGAACAGGCTTAACGGATCAGCCGCATAGCTTCCGAACGGATCACGCTCGCGGTAGCCGGCGGCCCGGTAGAGCGCCAGCGCCTGCGGCTGCCTGATGCCCGTCTCAAGCCGCACGAATATTGCGCCTTCATCGATTGCGGCTGCCTCCAACGCGGCAAGCAGGCGTTGTCCGATGCCGCTTCCGCGCACGCCCGGATCAACCCACATTCGTTTCAACTCTGCAATTACCGTGTCATCCTCCCGGCTCAGCAGGAAGCCACCGCAGCCAACCGCCTGGCGGTTGGCGTCACGCACAACAAAGAAGCGGACATTGCTGAGGAGCAAGCCCGCGACATCCACGAGGTAGTTGCTCTCCGAAGGGTAGAGTGCGGCATGGAATTTGTCTGACGCGCTGAGCAGCACGACAACATCAGGCTGATCCGGACGTTCCGGCGCAATCGTCATAGCCTTCATTGGCAAGGATCCCTTGGCGCTCGGCCCTGGTTGCACTACATTCCTCAACAAAGCTATCGCCAACATACGTCACAGCGTCGACAATTGGGCGCTGCCTGGCGACATACATCGAGATCACCTGAACATGACCTCCACCTCTGGCTCTACCGTCGCCCTGGCCGAACGTCCAGCGACGGAGATGATCGACCCGTTCGGACGCGCCGTGACCTATCTGCGGGTTTCCGTCACGGACCGCTGCGATTTCCGCTGTGTCTACTGCATGTCAGAGCACATGACATTCCTGCCGAAACGCGATCTGCTAACGCTGGAGGAACTCGATCGTCTGTGCTCGGCCTTCATCGCCAAGGGCGTTCGCAAGCTGCGGATTACGGGCGGTGAGCCCCTCGTGCGGCGCAACATCATGCATCTGTTCAAGGATCTTTCACGGCATCTCGCAACGGGCGCGCTGGAAGAGCTGACCTTGACGACCAACGGCAGCCAATTGGTGCGGTTCGCCGACGAGATGGTGGACTATGGCGTACGGCGCGTGAACGTGTCGATCGACACACTAAAGCCAGACAAATTCAAGGAAATCACTCGTTGGGGCGACCTTGACAAGGTGATGACGGGGATGCTGGCAGCCCAGCGCGCGGGCTTGCAGATCAAGCTCAACGCGGTCGCTCTTAAGGGCGTCAACGACGATGAAATCGACGATCTCATGAAGTTCGCCCATGGCAACGGCTATGACATGACCCTGATCGAGACGATGCCGCTTGGTGAAATCGACGGCGATCGCACCGATCAGTATCTGCCGCTCTCCATGGTACGTGCCGATCTCGCAAGCCGTTACACGCTCGAAGACATCCCTTATAAGACCGGCGGCCCGGCGCGATACGTCGAGGTCAAGGAAACCGGCGGACGCCTCGGCTTCATCACGCCGATGACGCACAATTTCTGCGAAAGCTGCAACCGCGTCAGGCTGACCTGCACCGGCACGCTCTACATGTGCCTTGGCCAGGAGGATGCCGCGGACCTGCGCGCGCCGCTGCGGGCAAGCGATGATCCGGCCGTCGTCGGACACGCTATCGACGAGGCGATTGGGCGCAAGCCGAAAGGCCATGATTTCATCATTGATCGACGCTCGAACAAACCATCCGTGTCGCGCCACATGAGTGTCACCGGCGGCTAACCCGAAAGCATTGTGCTGATGCACATTGGATTGATTGGCGGGATCGGCCCGGCCGCGACGGTTTTCTACTACGAACGCATTGCACGCGCATTTGCCGTGGCCGAGGCACCGCTTCACCTGACAATCGGCCACACCAGTGCATTGGAGCTGTCCCGGAACGTGGCCGCCGGTCGTGCCGATGCACAGGCGGTGGAGTTTACGCGCGTCGCGCACCAATTGGCCGCGGCCGGCGCTGACACGATCGTGATCACGTCGATGGGCGGTCACTTCTGTGCCAGGGAATTTGCCGCGCAATCGCCATTGCCCTTGATCGACGGACCGGCAGCTGTCGCACAGCATTTGAAGCAGGCCGGCATAAATCGAATCGGTGTGCTCGGCACCCGTATCGTTATGGAGAGCCAACTCTACGGTGCGTTAAGCGACTTGGACCCGATTGTCCCGGTTGGCGCTGACCTATCGCAGGTCAATGATGACTACGTCGCCATCGCGATTGCCGGTGAAGCCACCGTCGAACAGCGCGACCGGCTGCTGGCCGCGGGCGAGGCACTTGTCCGCGATCAAGGCGCCGAAGCTGTTTTGCTGGGCGGAACGGATTTGAACCTCGCCTACGATGGTCGTGACTTCGATCACCCGGTCATCGACAGCGCGGCCGTGCATGCCGATGCGATCGTCGCACACGCGCTTGCCGATGCGGCGGGATGAGCGAGCCGGCTTCGAAACCTGCCGCAACTCCCACAGCGCCGACAGAGGCAGGCACCAACCTGCGGGCCATGGGCTACATGGTCATCGCGATGGGCGCGTTCGTTTGCAGCGACGCCTTGATGAAAGCGACGTCGAGCGAACTACCGCTCGGCGAGATGATCGCCGTTCGTGGTGTCATGTCGTGCCTGATCATGCTGCCCATCGTCGTGACGAGCTGTGGCTTGGCAGCTGCGTTCAGGGTGTACTCGTGGCCGATATTCATCCGCAACATTGCGGAGATTGGCGCGGTTTTCACGTTCATGACCGCATTGTTTCGTTTGCCCATGGCAAGTGTTTCCGGCGTGCTTCAGGTGGTTCCCCTGACGATCACGGCGGCCGCCGCGTTGATCCTCGGCGAGCGGGTTGGCTGGCGTCGCTGGTCGGCATCCGCAATTGGCTTGGCCGGCGTCCTGTTGATCATCCGGCCGGGCACCACCGATTTTTCTGTCTGGTATCTGTTTGCGATCGCGACGGTGCTGTGCGTTACGGCCCGCGATCTCTCCACACGGTTCATTGCCAAGACAACGCCGTCGATGGCGATAACGTTTATTACGGCGGTCATCACGATGCTTTCGGGCTTCGGCGTGGCCATGACCGAGACTTGGGTCGAGCCGTCGCCACAAGCCATGGTCCAGCTGGCGGCTGCCTCGGCGTTGGTCCTGGTGGCGTATCACAGCCTGGTCGAAGCAATGCGCACGGGCGACATCTCAGCGATTGCACCGTTCCGCTACAGCGTCGTTCTATGGGCGATGATCCTGGGATATGTTGTGTTCGGCGAGGTCCCGACCGGCAGCACGGTTATCGGCTCGATGATTGTGATTGTTGCCGGGCTCTATACGCTGCATCGCGAGCGGCTCGCCGCTGGCCAGGCATGACACTCCGCGCCAGCTGTGAGTTGCATCTAAGCACCACGCGGATCTGGCCCTGTTTGAGGATTCTTCGTCGGACTTCACCACAATCGGCAGCGGCATGGAGCTGAGGCTCCAGAGCCGCGAGCCTTTAATTGGAGACAATTCTGTTCATCAACGGCGAGCCGGTCCAGCAGGAGAAGTGCGCTGCCCATAGCTGGAGCTATGGGCAAGCGCTTCGACGCCCATGGGTGTTTCCTGGGCGGCCGCCGTTGATGAACCCATTCGATGTTCGTGTTCGAAACATCGACACGAAGATGGGCCGGGCGGATTTGCCCCAATCTCGGCGCGTCCCGCCTTGTCCGTGGCACCGCCACGCACGGCGACGGTCCACTTGATCTCGGAACAAATCCGCTCGGCAGAATGGTTCCAAATAAAGGCTCGCGGCTCTAAACGAGCCCGCGCTGGCGCAGCGAAGCAATCGTGTCGGCGTCATAGCCGATGCTCTCCAGGACTTCCTCGGTATGCTGGCCGGGATCGGGCGCCGGTTTCAGTGCCTCGAGCTGCGGCGCGTTCGTCATATTGATCGGCTGGCGAACGATGTCGAACCCGCCGAGTGTCGGGTGATGG
>JBPCVZ010000198.1:0-2577 GCA_051010015.1 Hyphomicrobiaceae bacterium | reverse complement strand
AGAACCCGGTGCCACCTACTTCTTCACGCTCGTGACTTTCCAACGCCGGCACCTCTTCAGCAATGATACAAATGTCGACCGGTGGCATAGGGCGGTGGAAGCCGTACGGCAGAAGCGTGCCTTCACGGTCGAAGCCGAAGTGATCCTGCCGGATCATATCCATCTCATGTGGACCTTGCCGCCGAATGATGCGGACTATGCGACCCGCATCCGACTGGCCAAGACGAGATTCACAAAATCACTGCCACGACGCGAGACGACGACCGTAGCAAGCCGCGCCGCAAAACGCGAAAGCAATGTGTGGCAACGCCGCTATTGGGAGCACACCATTCGCAATGAATCCGATTTCATTACCCATCTTGATTACATTCACTTCAACCCGGTGCATCATGGCTTGGTCACGCATGCATTGGATTGGCAATGGTCGTCGTTGAGATGCTGGATCGGGCGGGGTGTCTATGATCAACGCTGGGGCTCCCAGGATATGATGCAGACGCCAGAGGGAAGCGGACCGGATTGAGTTAGGGGCTTGTTGGGTTACGCGGTCGATGCTGGTAGGTGCCGAGAGGGCTGTGAACCGCTAACCCAACCTACGCGCTGTGCACGGCCGGTAGGTTGGGTTAGTGCGGCCGCAATCGCCAATGATCGTACTCAAGCATCGCCCCGCGCGTAACCCAACGACGACCATGCGGTGATCACTATGCGCTATCGTCGTGTTAAAGCCAGCCCCAACCTGCCGTCGTTCGGTTTTAGCGCTGCGGGACTTACGCAAAAGCGAGCCATGCCAGCGCCAATCCAGCAAACAGACAGGCAAAGAAGCAAAGGCGCACAAACGTCCAGCGCCACAGCATTAACCAGGACATGTCGAGAGGTGTTCGCGTTGTCGACTTCCAACCCATTACGCACTCTCCGCTGCAATGGCGCCCCGAGCCTAGCCAAAGCCGGCGTGCGGAGACTTGAATGAGTTGTGAAGTTTTGATGAGGCGTTCAATGAATACCCTGCCCAGATTGTTGTAGGCCGCAAAACGAATTCTATCCAGACGTTGCGTTGAGGCCGGGAAAGCGCGGCGCGCCGCCCCTACCGCCGCAAGCCCAAACCGCGCATGACGGAGCGGGTGACCTGGCCGATCATGCGGCGCATGATCGAGCGGCCGACGTCGCGCGCGACCTGCTCGCCGAGCGAACGACCGCCACGCGGGCCGCGGCCGAATATGACGTTGGCCCAGCCCTTGCTGCTCGAGGCCTTCTCGGCCTCTTCCTGGGCTTTCTTTTCGGCGAGGGCGGCGCGGCGTTTGGCGAGGATTTCGTGCGCGCTCTCGCGGTCGATTGCCGTGTCGTACTTGCCGGCGAACGGGCTCTTGCCTGAGACGGCAGCGCGTTCGACATCGCTGAGCGGGCCGATGCGCCCGTTTGGTGGACGGATGAGCGTGCGCTGGACGATGGAGGGCTCGCCCTTGTTTTCGAGGAAGGAGACGAGTGCCTCGCCGACGCCGAGTTCGAGGATGACCCGTTCGGTGTCGAGATCGGGATTGGGGCGGAAGGTTTCGGCGGCGGCGCGTACGGCACGCTGCTCCTTCGGCGTGTAGGCGCGCAGCGCGTGCTGGATGCGGTTGCCGAGCTGTGACGAGACGGTGTCGGGGACATCGAGCGGGTTCTGCGTGATGAAGTAGACGCCGACGCCTTTCGAGCGGATCAGACGGGCGACCTGCTCGACGCGCTCGATCAGCGCTTTCGGCGCCTCGTCGAAGAGCAGGTGTGCCTCGTCGAAGAAGAACACGAGCTTGGGCTTGTCGGGGTCGCCGACCTCGGGCATCTCGTCCCACAGGCGGGTGAGCAGCCAGAGCAGGAACGTCGCGTAGAGACGCGGTTTCTGGAAGAGCTGGTCGGCGGCGAGCAGGTTGACGAAGCCCTTGCCGTCGTAGGTCGTCTTCATGATGTCCTGGATGTCGAGCGCGGGCTCGCCGAAGAACTGGTCGGCGCCCTGTTCCTCGAGGACGAGCAGGCGGCGCTGGATGGCACCGATCGAGGCCGAGGCAACGTTGCCGTATTTCATCGACAACTCCTTGCTGCGCTCGCCGACGTTGATCGCCATGGCGCGCAGGTCGGCGAGGTCGAGCATCGCCATGCCCTCGTCCTCGGCGACACGGAACATGATGTTGAGGACACCTTCCTGCGTCTCGTTGAGCTCGAGCAGGCGCGAGAGGAGGAGGGGGCCCATGTCGGCGACAGTGGCGCGGATCGGATGGCCGTGGCTGCCGAACACGTCCCAGAACACGGTCGGGTAGGCCTGCGGTGCGAACGGTGGCAGGCCAACCTGGGTGAGGCGGTTGTCGATGAAGTCCTTTTGTGTGCCTTCGGTCGCCAGACCGGACAGGTCGCCCTTGATGTCGGCGGCAAACACCGGCACGCCGGCATCCGAAAAACCCTCGGCGAGGACCTGCAGCGACACCGTCTTGCCGGTGCCGGTGGCGCCGGTGATGAGGCCGTGGCGGTTGGCCAGGCGCAAATCGAGGTATTCGGCCTTGGTGCTCTTGCCGACGAATATCTTGCCGTCAGTCAGCATGGGGTATTTCCTCA
>JBPCVZ010000197.1:0-12886 GCA_051010015.1 Hyphomicrobiaceae bacterium | reverse complement strand
GTCGCCGACATGACCGGTCGGCCGCGCAACTCAATTTCTCGCGCAGTGCATCGCATGCTGCGTGACGGTTATCTGACGCGCTCGCCCGATCCGGACGACGGTCGTCAGGCGCTGCTGCGCATTACGCCGACGGGCCTAGAGCTGCACAAAGCGATCGTCGCAAAGTTTGTCGGTCGCGAAGCTGAACTGCTCGGCGTCCTGTCCAACACTGAGCGGCGCACGCTGGATCACTTGCTCAATAAACTCGTTTCGAACGCGATACGTTGAACCAGCTGGTTTCTCCGAAACCGATCAGAAACGTCGCAACAGTCGCTCCAGGTACTGCAGTTCCAGCTCCGGCCGGAAGCGCTCACCAAGGCGGCGGCGCAACTCGTTGAGGATTTCACGCGCGGCCTGAGCATCGATCTCGTCGGGCAGCTTGACACTGGTGCCGAGGTCCGGACCCTCGGTGCGCTGCGGGCGGCCGAGGGGGTCGAGTGGCGAATCCTGTGCGCGGCCGAAGCGCGACGGCATTTGTCGCATCATTTGTTCGGCCATCGATTGCGTGCCCTGACGCAGTTGCTCGAGCGCGCGCGATTGTTCTCGCGTGGCTTGGCCAAGGTCGCCGTTGCGCAATGCGCGTTCGGCATTTTCCATCGACCGCTGCGCACCTTCCAGCTGGCTTGGCGGCTGCATGCCAAACTGCTGCAGGCCGCGGCGTAACCGTCCGAGACGTTGCTCGAGCTGACCCTGGCGCTGTCCCAGGGCGTTCGGTGACTGCGAACCGCGACCAGAGCCTTGCTGTTGGCCGCGCTGATCGCGGCCGTTGCCGCGCAGGCCCCGTTGACCCTGCCGTTGTCCGCCCTGGCCCTGCTGGCCTTGCCGCTGGCCGCGTTGCTGACCTTGTTGCTGTCCTTGCCGTTGCCCTTGTCCCTGCTGGCGGCGGGAGCCATGCGTGTCATCCATCAGCCGCTGTTGTTTGCCAATCAGGTCGCCGAACTGATTGAGCATCTTCATCATCTGCTGGCCGCGACCGTTCTGCTGCTGCTGGCCGCGCGCCATTCGCCCGGATTGCAGCCGGTCGAGAAGATCGCGCAGCTGGCTCAGCATTTCCTGTGCCTGCTGCTTGGAGCCCTGCTTGGCCATCTGTTCGAGCTGCTTCAGCATGCGATCGAGGTCGCGTGGGCGCATGAACTGGCTGAAATTTTGCTGGTTGCGCTGCTGTTGCTGCGGGTTCTGCTGCGCCTGACGCTGCAATTGCTTGAGGAATTCGTTCATCGCCTGACGCAATTGCTGCATCAGCTTTGAGATTTCCTCGTTCGAGGCGCCACGCTCGAGCGCTTTGGCGAGTTTTTCCTGGAGTTCGCGCAGGCGTTGCTCGGCCGCGGACAAGCCACCGCCGTTCTCGATGCGCAGAGCAATGTGCCAGAGTTGGTCGATGGCACCTGCAATGGTCTTGCGTGACCGGCTCCGGCCTAGGCGATGATAAACGCTGCGCAGTCCCAGATAGACGGCCTTGTCCTTGATGAATCGCTCCGGCGCCATCGTCAAAGCCTCGAGTGCATTGCGCACCACGGGGCGATAGCGCGGATCAAAGACCAATTTCCGGCGCTGCTCGATGACGGCCTTGGCAAACGGATTGAAGAACAGCCGCTCGGGTAGTTTCAGTTCCTTCGGCTTGCTTTTTCCGACATTGCCGGCATGATCGTGAGCGACCAGCGTCATACGTACCGGTAGACCGGCCCAGGGATGCGAGCCGATATCGTGAAAACTCCACGTCTCTGGCTTCTTGGCGCGACGTGGCGGAATGCGTAACGTCAGCTTTGGCGGTCGGGTCAGAGGCGGGCGTGGTCCCTTCAGGACATTCTTGCGCGCCCAGCTCGTCTTGGGGTCACCAGGGTCAAGCGGCATGCGCTCGAGCACCGCTTCGGCGGACGCGATGCCGTAGTCATCCTCCATCTTATAGTAGAGCTTCATGGCGCCGCGCCGTGTCTTTTCGAGCGGCTTGGTCATCTCAACGGTCGGGGCATAGTCCGGAATGACATTGAATGCCCAGCCGGCAAGCTGCTGCTCACCGGTTTTCAGCCGCGCGCCGGTGATGCGAGGGTCAAGCTTGGCGCGTACCTCGATGATCGTACCGTCGCTGCCGTCCGGCTTTTCGCCGTCGATCGTTTCGATGACCTGGTTGTTCGGATCGGTCAGCTCCAGTCGGAATTTTGCTTTCTCTGCGCCGCCAATGCGTACGATTACGTTGCTCTGGTCGGGCACCTGCACGACTTCCGGGCTCACCCGGTCGGCGGCCTTGCTGGCGCCCGGCTTGTTTCGGCCATCGGCAAGTAAGATCGGCGGCCTGGCTGTATATTGTGGTGGTGTCACCCAAGCATCGAGGCGCGCACCGGCAGCGGGTGACAGCGATGCGAAGCGGAATGCCGATTGCAATCGATCGTACGCATTGTCACCGACCAGTGCCAGCATGAGTGCAACCGCGCCGATGCCAAGCACCCGCAACGCCATTGGGTCGCGCTTCGGCATATCGGCGTGGGGCACGGCGACCTCGAGGCGGTCAAGGCGTTCGCGCAGCCGCTGCTTGTGAGTCTTCCAGATGGCGGCTGTCGTGCTGTCCTCCGGAACACCCGTCAGCGTGTCCTCGTAGGCGGATGCCGGACGATGTTCGACACCGGAATGATGCTCAAGATATCGGATTGCCTCATCGCGCGTGCCAAGCGGTGTGCGAAACGCGTATATCAACGCGACCAGCAGCGCGACGCCGAACAGGCCGAGGCCGGCCCAGTGGGCCGGTTCCGGAATGGCGGTCCACACACCAGCTAGCGTAACGAGCAGGAACGCTGAAGCCACCCCGAGCGGCGCCCAAAAGCGCGGCCATGTGCGCTCAAACCAGACGGCCCAACGGCTAAGCGAGACCTTATTGCGAAAACGGGTTTCGCTGCGACTCTGCGGCGGACGCGACGTCCACTTATTGCTTTGCGGAGTATTTGGCATGTTCTCCTGCAAGGGCAACGCCCGTATCATGTCTGGTGCCAGCAGCCCAGACGTCTGCACGTGCCTGACCCGCAGATGCTGGTGCAACCGCGGCGGGATTTTCCCCGTAGCTTACACACGTAAACGCGGCGGTACAGCGGCGATTGACGCCGTGCCACACGGCGCGCTCGTTGCACTCCGCGTACGCAAGCGGGGCTCTAGGGCTAACAGATTGATTCGCTTATGTTTACACGTCTTTCCTGGCGTGAACGATGCCTGATGATGATAGTCACGTCGTCCACACGATTAAGTGAGCCACGAGGGGATCTTGTCCAGCGCGATCAAGTCATCGAAGGATGTGCGCGGGCGAACAACCGCGAATTCATCACCATTAACCAGCACTTCCGGCACCAGAAGGCGCGAATTGTAGGTCGAGGCCATCACCGCGCCGTAAGCGCCCGCCGACATAAACGCGATCAATTCGTCCGGCTCCAGCAACGGCAATTGTTGGTTCTGGCCCAGATAGTCGCCTGACTCGCAGACGGGCCCGACAAGGTCCTGTACTATGCGTTCTGCCGATTTTGGACGCTCGTTGACCGGCCAGACGTCGTGATGCGCGTCATATAACGTTGGGCGGATGAGGTCGTTCATCGCAGCGTCGATGATCGTGAAATGTTTGGTCGCTGTCGGCTTGGAATATATCACTCTGGCGACGAGAATGCCGGCGTTGGCAGCAACCATGCGGCCCGGTTCCATTACGAACTTGAGGCCGAGATCGCCGAGCGCATCGCGAACGACCTTGGCATATTCATCCGGATGCGGCGGAATGTCATTGGTGCCGCGATAGGGCACGCCCAGTCCGCCACCAATGTCCAGGTGTTCGATGTGATGGCCGCGATGCGCCAGTTCATCATGAAATTCGCGCATTCTTTGAAAGGCTTCGCGAAAGGGTTCGAGTTCGGTGATTTGGCTGCCGATGTGCATGTGGATGCCGGTTATCTCGATACCCGGAAGCGTCGCGGCATGCTCGTAGAGCGCCAGTGCGTCGAGATAAGGCACGCCGAATTTGTTCTCGGATTTGCCGGTTGAAATCTTGGCGTGTGTCTTGGCGTCAACATCCGGGTTGACGCGAATTGCAATGCGCGCGGTCATGCCCAGGCTCGCAGCCACCTCGCTCAGTGCCTGCAGTTCGGCCGCACTTTCGACGTTGAAGCCAAGAATGTTTTCGCTGATCGCGTAGGCCATTTCCTGGCGGGTCTTGCCCACTCCGGCAAATATGATCTTGTCGGGTGGTACACCGGCGGTGCGGGCGCGACGCAATTCTCCTTCGGATACGACGTCCATGCCGGCGCCCAGGGCAGCCATCGTTTTGAGCACGGCCTGGTTCGAATTCGCCTTGATCGCATAGCAGATCAAGTGGTCCGATCCTTCGAAGGCGGCGTTCAGGACTTCGATGTGCCGCTTGAACGTCGCAGTCGAGTAGCAATAGAACGGCGTGCCGACGCTGTCTGCAATGCTCGGGACTGCCACGTTCTCCGCGTGCAAAATGCCGTCGACGTAGTGAAAATGATGCATGGACGAGCCGCAATGGGAGAGATGATGAGAGTAGGCGCCACGCTGCAAGCGGCGCTATACGCTCAGGGGATTGGTATCAGACGGCGCCACTCAGCGTAACCCTTGTCACGCGACGCGGTTCTGCTCGGTTAACTCATGATACGTCGATGATTGTCTCGCTTCGACGAAGCCTAGCGCAACAGGCCGTCTAGCAGAAATGGCTTGTGCGGCTTGGGCGCGGCACCGGCAGGTTTACCCTGGCCTGATTCGGCCTGTGCCGTCTGGGTTTGTTCGGCTTTCGCCTCTGGCGGCAACTCCAACGAGCCGCGCACGCCGCAGCCCACAAGGCCGAGCGCCAGAACCGTGCAACACACCACTAATAGACCAGCGTTCCGCATCAAATCTGCCCAGAAACCAGTACACACGCGGTATCCTTTTGGATCCACGTCTAAGCTCTCTTACCCGCCGAGCCTTCCTTTTCCAACCGTTTGATCCATTGACGCGCCATTTTGCGGACATTCTGTGGCGCGGTTCCCCCATGGCTGGTTCGACTTGCGACAGAGTTTTCTACGCCCAACACCGAAAATACGTCCTTCGTGATGCGCGGTTCGATTTTCTGCAGGGCGTCAAGGTCGAGCTCCTCCAGTGAGACTTTTTGGCGTTCGGCTTCGGCGACGATCGCTCCGGTGACGTGGTGGGCATCACGGAATGGCAGGCCCAGCTCGCGTACCAGCCAATCGGCCAGGTCCGTTGCCGTGGAGAAGCCGGCACCGGCTGCGGCCTGCATCCGCTCCGGATTGGCTTTCAGGTCCTTGACCATGCCCGCCATCGCGGCCAACGCGGTCGCAAAGCTGTCGAGTGCGTCGAAGGTGACCTCCTTGTCCTCCTGCATGTCCTTGGAGTAGGCGAGCGGCAACCCCTTCATGACCAGCAAAAGGCTCTGAAAGGCGCCTGCGACGCGACCGACGCGGGCACGGACCAGTTCAGCGGCATCCGGGTTGCGCTTTTGCGGCATGATCGACGAGCCGGTGCTCCAGGCGTCTGAGAGGCTGATGAAACCGAACTGCGGTGTGCTCCAAATCACGATTTCTTCGGCAAACCGCGACAGATGCATCCCGCAAATGCTCGCAGCCGAAAGCGTTTCGAGGACAAAATCTCGATCTGATACGCTGTCGAGAGAGTTAGCTGTCGGGCGATCGAATTCGAGCGCAAGGGCTGTTGCTTTGCGGTCAATCGGAAACGACGTGCCGGCTAGTGCCGCCGCACCCAGCGGACATTCGTTGAGGCGTCGGCGCGCGTCGGCAAACCGGCTCCGGTCCCGTGCCAGCATTTCGACGTAGGCGAGCAGGTGGTGGCCGAACGTGACAGGCTGTGCCGGTTGCAAGTGGGTGAATCCGGGCATTACTGTGCCGGCATGTGTTTCGGACTTTCGCGCCAGTTCGAGCTGCAACTCGGCCAGCTTGGCATCCAATTCATCAATGGTATCGCGGACATAGAGGCGGAAATCGGTCGCTACCTGGTCATTGCGCGAGCGGGCCGTATGCAGCCGGCCGGCCGCCTCGCCGACAGTTTCGCGGAGCCGGCTTTCAACATTCATATGCACGTCTTCAAGGGCCGCGGACCATGTGAAGCGGCCATCTGCAATTTCCTTGCTGACCGCGTCGAGGCCTTTGACAATTGCCTTGACATCTGCCTTCGAGATGATGCCTGTCGCTGCAAGCATGCGCGCATGCGCGATCGAGCCGCGAATGTCCTGCGGCGCCAAGCGCTTGTCGTAAGCGACGGAAGCGTTGATTTCCTCCATGATCTCGGACGGAGATGATGTGAAGCGGGCCCCCCACATCTTGTTGGCGCTTTCTTTTGACATAAATACTAGTCCATGTTGCGCGCGCCTTGCTTGTGGCGTCACGTATAGCAGATTGCGATTGATCAGGATGCGGACAGCCGGATGAGTGGTGATACCAACAAGAACTGGTCGGTGACGGCGATGGTTGTGGGGCTGTGTGCCGCGATCGGCTTTGGCGCGGTATACGCGATGGTCGGTGGCGGTGACAACCGTGCTGAGGCTCCGGGCGCCGTAAACAAGCCAGTGGCTCCTGTCGCCGCAAAGCCGGCTACGCCCTCCGGCGGGCTCACCAATGAAGCGGCGACGCCGTCGGTGAAAACGGAAACCGGTGCCGCCAGTGAATCGGCCGGGCTACGTGGTGTCGATGGCCGTCCGCTCAATCGCGGCGCGATGACGACCTTCGTCTTTAAGAAGCAAGCCATGGAAGTTAGCAAGTCGCCGTCCTTCAACGGGCCGGACGGCAAAGCGATGACGCTATCGGATTTCAAAGGAAAGGTCATTCTCCTGAACCTGTGGGCAACATGGTGCGCACCGTGCCGCAAGGAAATGCCGCATCTTGATCAGCTTCAAAAGGAGATGGGCAGCGATCAGTTCGAGGTGGTCGCGATCAGCGTCGATCGCGGTAGTCCCGAAAAATCCAGGAAGTTTCTCGATGACCTCGGTCTCAAATCGCTGAAGTTTTATCACGATCCGAGCGCTCAGGCGGGTTTCGCATTCATGGCGATCGGCATGCCGACAACGCTGCTGTTCGACCGCGAGGGCCGGGAGATCGGCCGCCTGGTTGGTCCGGCCGAATGGCATTCGCAGGACGCGAAGGATCTCATCAGCGCGGCAATCGCCGCCGGCTGATCCACCCCGGCAAGCGTTCATTGAACTTCATGCAGCTCTTGAAGCCGGTTTCTCTGGTGCGCTGTCACGGGATAATTGACACATGCCAAGCGGCGCGCGACAAAGCGAGCCAACGAAAAGCACTATACCATATGGGAAACGACACCATGTCGAACGCACAATTGGAAGCGGCAATCGAGAAGGCCTGGGTGGCGCGCGAGGAAATTTCGTCAGCCACGAAGGGGGAAATGCGCGACGCCGTCGATTCCGCGCTCAATCTGCTTGACAGCGGCGTTGCCCGCGTTGCCGAGAAGCAGGATGGCGAATGGGTCGTGAATCAATGGCTCAAGAAGGCGGTGCTGTTGTCCTTCCGCCTTAACAACATGGAAGCGATCAGTGGTGGCCCGGGTGGCGCGGCGTGGTGGGACAAGGTGCCGTCGAAATTCGAGGGATGGGGCACGCAGGAATTTGCCGACGCCGGTTTTCGCGCCGTACCAAGCTGCGTCGTACGTCGGTCCGCCTATATTGCGCCGAATGTCGTGCTCATGCCTTCCTTCGTGAACCTAGGCGCGTATGTCGACACTGGCACTATGATCGACACCTGGGCAACGGTCGGTTCGTGCGCTCAGATCGGCAAGAATTGTCACATATCGGGCGGTGCCGGCATTGCTGGTGTGCTTGAGCCGATGCAGGCCAATCCGGTGATCATCGAAGACAATTGCTTTGTCGGAGCGCGCTCAGAGGTCGCCGAAGGCGTCATCATGGGCGAAGGCTCGGTGCTGTCGATGGGCGTATTCATCGGCGCATCGACGCGCGTCGTGAACCGGCAAACCGGCGAAATTCATGTTGGTAAGATCCCGCCCTATTCCGTGATCGTGCCCGGCACGATGCCGTCGAGCAATCTGCCCGGCGAAAACTTTGGGCCAAGCCTCTATTGCGCTGTGATCGTCAAGACCGTCGACGCGCAAACGCGTTCCAAGACCAGCATTAACGAGTTGCTCAGAGATTAATCGGCTGTCCCGCATTCGGACAGGTGCACTTACGATATCTTATCGGTCATTTGGGATAGTTGCAGTTGATCGAGGATCGCGCTATGCGCAGTATGCATCCCGCGCCGGGAAGTGTGCTGGCGGTTCTCCGTGTCTGATGCAGGAGGCTGGATTGTCCAAACCCGAGGCCGCAGAAATTGGCGCTCAACTGCGCGATGCCGTCAACGCGTACATACAAGACAGGAATGCCGACAAGTTCTGGCGCAACGTGAAGGCGGCAGCAACGAAGACGCCGGCGTTGGCCCAGCTAGAAGCTCTGCGTCAGTGGCTTGAACAGCCTGTTGTGGCCGCCACGGCCGAGGCAGCACCGCATGCGCCAACGAAAGTCTGCAAAGCACGCCAGCGCAAGGTCAAAGCCAAACCGATCTACACTGCGTCCAAGAGCCGTCCCGTGCAGGCGGCCTACAGCCTGCCACGTCACGGTCGCTCAACGTTATTGGCAGGACTGCTGCGCGGACCCTGGGGCTAGATTACTTTCTATTCGCAGGCTATTCGACGACGAGTCCGGCCTGTTTGAAATAGCGATTGGCGCCGGGATGTAGCGGTGCCGAAAGTCCGGTTTGCGCCATCTCGGACTTGTTCAGCGCGGCGAATGCCGGATGTAATCGACGGAAACGTTGGAAGTTCTTGAAAACGGCGGTTGTCACACGCTCAACCGTTTCGGCTGCAACGTCGGCTCGGGTGACCAGGGTCGCGACCACGCCAAGCGTCTTGATCATCTCGGTGCTTGTAAAATATGTGCCTTCCGGGATCGTCGTCCAGCGATAGTAGCCGGCCTGCTTGATCAATCGGCCAACCGCTGGTGTTTGGAGGCTGATGATACGGCCGTCGCAGCCGTCCGTTGCCTGGGCAATTGAGGCGTTCGGAACGCCGACGGTGAACGCAAACGCATCAATCTTGCCGTCGCACAAGGCGGTCGCCTGGTCTGAAGAACCGAGGCCTGACAGTGTTGCAAAGCCATTCAGGTCCTGGCCGTGCGCACGGACCAACTCTTCGAAGGTAGCGCGGTGGCCTGAACCGATATTGCCGATATTGACCCGCTTGCCGACGAGGTCCTGCCAGTTTTTGATGCTGGTGCCGTCTCGCACGACGATCTGAAATGGCTCGACATGCAGTGAGAAAACCGAGCGCAGATTGGGGTTTGCTCTGCCCTTGAACCGACTGGTGCCTTTGAACGCATGATGGTGCCAGTCGGATTGTACGATGGCGAAGTCGATCTTTCCGGCGCGCAATCGCTCGAGGTTATCGATAGAGCCGCCACTTGGCGGTGCCGCACAGCGCAAACGTTCGGCGCCGGCTGCGCTGTTTTCGACGCGAACAATCCGGCATATGGCATTGCCGGCAACGAAGTAGACGCCTGCCGGGCCGCCGGTGCCGATCCGGATTTGCTTGGCTGTCTGTGCGCTGGTCGGCAAGGCAGTAAGCGATGCCGCCAACCATGCCGTTCCGAGCGTGATGATCATAATCGGTCGAATAAGCATGCTTCTCTCAACTTCGGCGCCAAACGATGTTGGCGCAGAGCGTAGCATACCTTGCGGGCGGCGTAGTAGAGCCCCGGTCGGTGGTTAATCCCGACTGACACTAAGCGCGCGCATGGCGACGAGCCGAGCGGGACAGCAGCGACCGATAGCCGGAGACAAGTGAGTCTGGAATGCGGTCTCCGATCCACAAGGGGACCTGCCGGTTTCGATCGGGATGGGTAAGCACCAACCGTTGTTGCCAACCGCCGGCGGTTCCTGCTTCCTCGCGCTCGATGCCGCGATACTTGGCAAGCGGTTCGCACCATTCCGACGTGCCGAACAGCGTTTTCTCGCGCACGGTCACCTGTGTCTCGTTGATCGTTATGATCCGGCGGCGGCCCACGCAACCCAAGAGCCAGGCAAATAGTGCTTTGGCAAATATTGATGCCAGAATGAGCAAGCTCAGTGAAACGGCTATCGGTCGATAGTCGGCACCGCTCAGGGATGAAAAGTTCGCTTCGCCAAGCATAAAGAGTGCGTAGACGACGGTTGGCGGCGCCACCAGGGCGGCGGCAATTGCGCCAACGAAAACGATCCGTTGTGTCGTATCATCCTCTGACGGTCGCTCGTGCAATCGGATCGGCAGTTGTCGGTCAGGGAAATTCGGTAAACTTTGGTAGTGAGTGCTGCTAATCATCGCAATTTGCCCTCCTAGACAGAGGGACCGATCGCCGTCGTGAGAGGGGCCACGAGCGGGGATGTCCCATTGCAGACGAGGTGGCGGGATCCCCTCGCATTCGGGGGACCGTCTCACGGGTGGCCGGCGAGGTGTTCGGGGGAAACACCTGCGCCGGTTCTTTTACGGCGGGGTTGGGGGCAATCGCCGCAAACTCTTTCAATGGGTTGCGCGCAGGCTGCAGTGGGTGCCTCGCGGGGTTAATAGTAATTACGCTATAATGCCTTTGTAATCGCCACTCGTTCCAGTTAGGGAATCTACGTAATTTTCCGATCAATTGATGAAAGGTGGATGAACCGGCTCGTGTACTGCCGGCTAGGTCATACGTTTTCGGGCGCCTCGAGCACGATAATCAGTGGGTCCTGAAAACCTGGCCGGTTGGTGTTGCCGCAATTGCGTCGAGCGGCTGACCCGCCACCAAATGCTTGCAGCGACGGCTCACTTCATCTCGGAGCAAATCCGTCTTGGCACAAGGGGTCTACCAACGGCCGAAGGGCTCTTGCGCATGTTCCCATCCAAGCTTGAACCGCTCCGAACGTTGAACGACTTAAAGACCGGACGCAATCGCCTTGCGCACCAGTTCAGCGAACGTTTTGACGTTCATGCGCTCCATGATTCGTGCACGATGAACTTCGACGGTGCGCTGGCTGATGCCAAGCTTGAAGGCGATCACCTTGTTGGCATCGCCATCGACGAGAAGCTCCAGCACTTCGAGTTCGCGCGCGGACAGGCCGGCTATTTCGGGTGGTGAAGGCAATGGCGTCGGCGGCGCATTGGCTACTGCGGCAAGTGCAAAGTCAACGGCGGCAATCAACTGGTCCGGCGTAAAAGGTTTTTCGATGAAATCAATGGCACCATGACGCATCGATTGGACGGCAGTACTGATATCGCCCTGCCCTGAGATCATGATGACCGACAGCCGATGCGCGCCATCGAGCCTTTGCAGCACTTCAATGCCGTCCATGTCCGGCATCTTGACGTCCAGCAGAACGCAACCGTAAGGCGGCGGCGTGGCCGCCTTGCTGTCGTTCTTCAAGTTATCGAGGGCGGCGAGGAAGCTCGCGCCGGAATCGTGCACGGCAACAGTGTTGCCATCCTGCTCGAGGATGGCTGTAATCGTTTTTCGAACAAGCGGGTCGTCATCAACCACGCAGATCGTGGGGCTGCTCGTCGACATGTTTCCAACCGCTCTCGCGTGCAAAAAGTGCCGTTAACTCAATTCAATTGGACTGTTCTCGGCTTCCGGCATGTTGCCGCCAATCGACCAGAAGTGAAAGTGACTCCGTCCTGGCAATTGGGCGCATCATAGAATGACAGATAGTAATTGTTGCGGGAATTGGCAAAATATGCCGTTACGCCGTGGCAAGAATTTCCTGCATTTTTTTTGCAAGTTCCGCTTGCTTGTACGGTTTTTGTAACCACGAACCGAGCTTGTCTTGTTCATGTAATATATCTGCCTGCTTAGAGTAACTTGCTGAAAATATGATCTTAATGTCTGGCCTGTTTTTGCTCACCACTGCAGCAAGGTCGATCCCCGACATGCCGCCCGGCATGGCGATATCCGTGAGCAGGACGTCGATGTCCGGTTGACTTTCGAGCGTCGCGAGAGCTGCGGTGGCATCGTCGGCATCCAAGACCTGATATCCTAAATGTTGTAAGCGCGACACAGTTAAGGCGCGAACATTTGGATCGTCTTCGACGACGAGAACCGTCCTTTCAGCTGCTCGTGGGTCGCCGAGTGGCTCGAGTGTCTCTTGCTGGTGGTGAGAGTCGCGGAGGACAGGCGTCGCAGCGGTCGTCGGTAGAAATATGCTGACAGTGGTGCCGGCACCGACTTCGCTGTCCAGCAAAAGAAACCCGTTCGACTGTTGGGCAAAGCCGTAGACCGAACTGAGGCCGAGGCCGGTGCCTTCGCCGACGTCCTTCGTCGTGAAGAACGGCTCTACAACCTTGTCGAGGTCCTCTTTTTCGATGCCGGCGCCCGTGTCGGTGACGCGCAGCACAAGATAGCGGCCCGGTTCAGCGCCGGGGTATTGCTCGGCCGCTGTCCGGGACATATCGACCGTCGACGTCTCAATTGTGATCTGCCCGCCGTTTGGCATTGCGTCGCGCGCATTGATCGACAGGTTGAGGAGGGCATTTTGTAGTTGTGCTGCGTCGACGAAAACCGGCAGCAGTTCCTGTTCGAGATCGAGATCGACGTCAATCGATGCGCCGACCGAGCTTCGGACGAGTGGTGCGGTGTCAGAAACCAGGGCGTTGAGGTCAGAGAGGCTCGGATTGAGCGGTTGGCGGCGCGCGAACCCGAGCAGGCGCTGGACCAGCTGCGTGCCGATGTCCACGGCTTCCGAGACCGTTGTGAGATAGGCACCGGATTTGGGGTCGTCGTTCAAATTGCGTTTCAGCATTTCGAGATTGCCGATCATTACCGTCAGCAAATTGTTGAAATCGTGCG
>JBPCVZ010000196.1:0-13185 GCA_051010015.1 Hyphomicrobiaceae bacterium | reverse complement strand
TTGCGGTCGCGGTAGGCGTACTGCATCGATTTTTCGACCGCCTGCTTGGCAATGCGGATCGTGTTCTTGCGGCGGCCATAGAAACCTTTGGCGGCGTCGATGACTTTTTTGTGCTTTGCGTGAGCGGTCACGCCACGTTTTACGCGGGCCATGCGCTGTCACTCCTGATGATCGGATGGAAATTTGGGAATTGGCTCGAGGCAGAGTTCGCGGTCAGCGATTGTACGGCATGTATTTCTTGACGATCCGGGCATCCGCATCGCACAGCACCATGGTGCCGCGGGCATTGCGAATGAACTTCGGCGTCCGCTTGATCATGCCGTGCTGCTTGCCGGCACCTGCCACCTTGACCTTCCCGGTCGCGGTCATCTTGAAGCGCTTCTTGGCGCTCGCTTTCGTCTTCAACTTGGGCATTTCGCTCTCCTTGGGATCAAATAGGGCGACAGCGCAAGGGTCCCGATGCCTCGGCGAATCGGTGCCGGCACGCCGTTGAGGCGGTGCGCCGGTCGGATCATTGAGGCGTTGGACAAGATTGGCGGCTGTCGCCAAGCAAAAAGGTCGCCACGGCATGCCCCGCCGGACGACCAGCCGCGCTTATAGGGCGCGGCGCCTGATTATGCAAGCGTTTTACGGCGCTTCCAGCACCGAAACCTAGAGCGCGACGGGCAGCTACACCTTTGGTGCCAGCACCATCACCATCTGGCGGCCTTCCAGGCGCGGCTCGGATTCGACCTTGGCAATCTCTTCCGTGTCGCCCTTGACCTTGAGCAGCAGTTCGCGACCGATCTGCTGGTGGGCCATTTCGCGGCCGCGGAACCGCAGGGTGACTTTAACCTTGTCGCCTTCGTCGAAGAATCGATTCATCGCGCGCATCTTCACATCGTAGTCATGGCTATCGATGTTCGGGCGCATCTTGATTTCTTTAACTTCGACGGTCTTTTGTTTCTTGCGGGCTTCGGCAGCTTTCTTTTGTTCTTGGTACTTGAACTTGCCGTAGTCCAGAATTTTTGCGACGGGCGGATTGGCGTCCGGTGAAATCTCAACCAGATCAAGTCCGGCGTCCATCGCGCGCTCGAGCGCATCAGTTTTGGCAACGACCCCGACGTTTTCGCCGTCTTGGTCGATTAGTCTGACCTCTTGAGCAAGGATCGCATCGTTGGTCTTCGGACCGGACGGCTCACGTTCCTGCTGGCCTCTGTATGGTCGACGGATGGTGGCATCTCCTTTGGTTATTGCGCCAGTTTCTAAATCGATTCCCCGGGATTTGGCGGTACCAATCGGCTAAAATAGGCGCCAAATGGGGAATTCACATCGGGTAGATTGATACGAACAAGCCCTGAGTCAAGCTATTTGACGCGCTAACCCAGGCGAAAACGGGGCGTTTGCCGCCCGGCGGGCAGCTGATCGAATACCTCATTATATACCACAAGTGTCTTTGATTTCATAAGCGCACTCGTAAAATTTGCACGAACATTGGCCTGCGCATTGTCACCCATGCGTTGCCGTTGCGCCTCAGGCAATGCCAGCGCCTCGGCCAAATGCCGGGCCAGGTCGTCGGCGTCACCGGGCCTTGAAAGCCATCCGGTCTGCTGTTCGGGGGCGGCTTCAGGCGGCGCGATCACCGTTTCCGGCGGCGCCCCATGGCGGGTCGCGATCACCGGGCAGCCCATCGCCTGGGCTTCCACGGCGGTGCGCCCGAACGCTTCCGGTTCGGTCGAGGACACCACCGCGATGTGCGCTGCAGCAAAGGCGCCTGGCATGTCGCTTTCGTGCCCGACCAGCAGCACGCGATCGTCTAGCCCGGCCGCGGAAATTTGTTCGATCAGGCTCTCGCGGTAGGCGTCGCGCCCCTGGTGGTCACCGGCCAGCACGACGATGGCATTGCCGGCGTTGTTGTTCCGGTCGAGTTCGGCGAACGCCTCGATCAGCACCTGCTGCCCCTTCCAGCTGGTCAGCCGTCCGGCCAGCAGGACGATGCGCAAACCTTCGGCGACGCCCCAACGCTGCCGGATCGCGCGGATGCGCGCGTCGTCGATCAGGGATCGGTTGAAGGCCGCATCGACACCGCGATGGATCACGCGGATTTTGCTGCGCGGGGTCTGATAGCGCGTCTCGATCAGCCGTGCGGTGTATTCCGAATTTGCGATCACCAGTTCGCCGCGCACCATGACGTGATTGTAGAGGCGCTTGATGGCGCTGCGCTCGCCGTAGGCGCCGTGATAGGTCGTGATGAACGGGATATCGGTCTTGCGCGATGCCATCTCCGCGCTCCAGGCCGGCGCCCGGCTGCGTGCGTGCAGCAAGGAAACATCTTCCGCGACAATGATGCCCGCGATGGCCTGGCCGTTGCGCCAGATCTGCAGCGGGTTCTTGGACGCGACCGGCATGCGGATCAGCTCGCCGCCGGCTGCCGCCAGCGCGTCCTCCATGCGTCCGCCCTGCGAGGCGACCAGGGCGCGGCCGCCGGCCCGCGTGATCGCCTCTGCCATCTCGACCGCAGACAATTCGGCGCCACCCGTTTCCAGTTCCGGCACGATCTGCAATATGGTCGGCGGTGGGGCTGTCAAGGCGATCACATATTAGGTTGGCGGACGTTTAGCGGAGCCGGTGTCTCATGCCTACAGGCCAGGACGTGCAACATCTCAGCGTCGGTGAAGGGCGCAATACGCGTCCCATCGCATATCTGACCCGGCCCCGCAATGCGCCTGGCGACACCCCTGGCATACTCTGGATGCAAGGCTTCAAGTCCGAGATGACGAGCATCAAGGCGACCGCACTGGCCGAGTGGACCGCGGCCCGCGACCTTGCCTACACCCGCTTCGACTACTCCGGCCATGGCCAGTCGGTTGACGCCTCGGGCGGCCGCTTCGAAGACGGCACAATCAGCAAGTGGCTTGAGGAATCGGCTGCCATTTTCGAGCGCGTGACGACCGGGCCGCAGATCATCGTCGGCTCCAGTATGGGCGGCTATCTGGCGCTTCTGTTGGCGCGGCGCTTGTGGGCCACGGCGGCGTCCGCGCACGCCGCCCGGATCACCGCGCTGGTCCTGATCGCGCCGGCCTGGGACATGACCGAGGAACTGATGTGGCGCCGCGCCAGCGACGACGCCCGTCGCGCGATCCTGGAAGATGGCGTGTGGTATCGCCCCTCGCGCTACGGTGACGAACCGTATGCGATCACGCGCGGCCTGATCGAGGATGGCCGCAACAACCTGCTGGGCACGACACCGTGGGACCCGGGTTGTCCGGTCGAGATCATTCATGGCCGGCTTGACCCGGACGTCCCGTTCGAACACTCCGAGCGCCTCGTCGCGAGCCTTGCCGGGTCTCCTGTCACGCTTACCGCCGTGCCCGATGGCGAGCATCGTCTATCGCGGCCGGAGGACCTCGCGCTGCTGTTCAATCGCATTGCGGCGCATGTGTAGCGACGCGATGTCGGGCTGGTCACGCCTGGCCGGTATCAAGCCGCTGCCTTGCGCCGCCACCGTTTCGTCGTGCCGCTGCCCCTCACGCTGCGCACGCACGACTGACCGGTAAAGCTGTTACACGGTTAGAACAAGCTCTTGCGAGGCCACATTTTCGCTTTTCTCCCCGTTGTCATGGACATGACATGGACCGACGCACAATCGGCCGTCTTTGGTCCTACCGGTCATCGACGCACGGCCTGAATTGCGAGGCGAAGGGCCCCGGATCGTCCGCTGCGCAGCCGTCCGGGGACGCGAAATCGGCGGGTCCCTGTGACCCCGGCCTGACGCCGGGGCAGGCGAGCACCGGGGTGACTCTGTTGTGTGGTTCAATGCCGAGGCGAATTGCAGATATCCGGATCACACTCTCAGTCCCGCCGCACCCACAAACGTCATACCGGCACGTGTTGCCGGTATCCATCGCGCCGCAAGCGCAAACGTCGTCAAGGAGCAATACCTCAAACAACCGCCGACGCTCCCCGGGCCGAACAATGGGCCCCGGTGACAAGCACCGGGGTGACCCCGTTGCGTGGTTCAAGGCCTTGGTTATCCTCGTTCGCAGGCAGGGCGAAGGCCCCAAATCAGGAAACAGTTGCCGGATCGTATGCTGCGCAGCCGTCCGGGGACGCCAAGAGCACAGGTCACGGCGCCTTTGCGGGGCATGCTCAAGCATCGCGACAAGGTGCTGCCGCTCAATAGGAATCCGTACCCTCGCCGCTTGCGCGTCCCCGGAAAACACGCAGTGTTTATCCGGGGTCTTTCGCGTCGAGGTTGCTAAAATCCTCGATGTCCCGCCGGCACAAACACGCCCGGATTGCGTGGCGATTCCAATCCCGCATGCCACTTCAAGGGAACGCCTTTCGCTTTAACTGGACAGCCGGGCGCGCAGCGTGTGGGCCAGCGTCGCGCACGGCGCTTTAGTAATCGATCACCGCGTAATAGACCTTCGCTTCGGCTTTGCCGTCCGTCGGCTTGACCATCAGGCGGGTGAATTCCTCCCAGCTCCAGCGGAACTTGACGAGGTTGCCTTCGCGCGTGCCGTTGGTGTCGACGATTTTCCGCGCCTTGATGGTCAGCTGGATGTGGTTGTTCGGCGCCGACATCCGAGTCATCGCCAGGGCCGCTTCGGCATAGGCTTTCGAAATCTTGTTTACCGCGTCCATGTTGGGCATCCCTTGAGAGGTGCCGCCGTATTTCATCGCGCCGAGCATGATCAGCCCCGGCATCATCTGCGACAGGTCCGGCATGTTGCTGAAATCCATCTCGATGCGTGCGCGCCGTGGTGCGAGCTGTTCGATCTTGAACACCGTGTCGGTGGTGCCGAGCGACTGCTTGACCTTGTCGATCAGGATGGCACTGTCGCCCGCCTCGTAGAGGAACCCGCAGCCATAGCGCGTGTCCGTTGTGTACTCTCGCGCCCTGACGTCGATCGTGTTCTGCGGGTTCGTAGCGGCCAGCTTCTCGACCGAATGGCACAAGCCTTCGTTGAAATACTTACTGGTCTCGGGGCGCAGCTCCATGATCGCCTTGTAGAGATTGGCGACGTGCTCTGCGTCGCGCGGAAAGTCCAGCCGGCTGGTCACGGCCGCCGTACCATCGTCCTTGAACGTCACCGTGGCGTCGACATTGTAGCAGCCGGCCAGCATCGTGCTCGCCAGCCCGACGGCAGCGACGGTGCGCGTCAATCGGCTGAAACAGGGGAGCGATCGGATCGACAACAGGTGCGGCATTGGGGGGGCTTCCTTGGCTGCTGGTCTGGTCACGGATTGTGATCTTGACGGATTATCTGCGCCAATAGCAACGAAGTTAGGGCCAAATCGGTTAAGCGGCCCCTGACCTTTGTGCCAGGATGGCTGCGAGCCCTTCGCGGTAGGTCGGATAGCGCAGCTGATAGCCCAGCTCGCGCTTCATGCGGGCGTTCGACACCCGTTTGTTGTCACCATAGAAGCTGCGCGCCATGGCGGTCATGTCGGCGGCCTCGAAGTCGATTTCCGGCGGCGGCTCGATGCCCATCAGTTCGGCGGCATAGGCGATCACGTCTTGTGGTGGCGCCGGCTTGTCGTCGGTCAGGTTGAAGACCCGGCTGGTCGGTGCGACGGCGCTCATTGCGCGCGCGAGCGCACCGGCAATATCGTCGACATGCATGCGGTTGAACACCTGCCCGGGCTTGTTGATGCGTCGCGCCGTGCCCGCGCTGAGGCGGTCGATGGCGCTGCGACCGGGTCCGTAGATGCCGGGCAGTCGAAAGACCTGGACGGTAAGCGCGTTACGCACGCCAAAGACCTGCCAGGCCGTTTCCGCGATCAGTCGTCTGCGCCCGCGCTCGGATGACGGGCTGGCCGGCGTCTCCTCGTCAATCCAGGCGCCGCCGTGGTTGCCGTAGACGCCGATCGTCGACAGGTACCCGATCCATGCCAGGCGGGGCAGGTCCTCGCGCAGCTGCGCGATGCGCTCGATGACCGGATCCCCGTCGGCGCCGGGCGCGGCCGAGATCAGCAGGTGGGTCACCTGGTTCAATGCGCCCGTGAGCGCCGCCGCCGGCGTCGCATCATCCAGCACCAGCGCGCCAAGACCTTGCGCCCGGATCGCGTCGGCACCGGCTTCGGTGCGCGTTGTGCCCGTGATGTGCCACGCGTCCGTCTCGAGCTGGCGGGCAAGCGCCGCCGCCGTATAGCCGAATCCGATCGCCGCAAGATGGTTCATGTCCGAGCCTGTTCTGGTTTCGATGGCGGTGAAGGTGCATCCCATTCGGCCTTGACGTCCGCGTGGTTTTCGCGCGCCTGCCAGGTCCGTTGCGCGGCCGCGATCTCGTCTGCGCTGCCAAGCTGGCGCAGCGCCCAGATCGCCATCGCCCGAACCACCGGTGCGGCATCGCCGAGCAGGCGCTCGATCTGGCCGACGTAGTGCCGCTCGCCCGAGTTGCCGGCCGCGATCAGCACGTTGCGCACGAAACGGTCACGGCCCGTGCGCCTGATCGGCGTCCCCTGAAACCGACTGCGGAACGATGCGTCATCGAGCTCGAGCAGTTCGGACAGCGGCGGGTCGTCGGTCTCGGGGCGCGCCGCAAAGCGTGCCTCCTGCGTCGCCTGCGCGAACTTGTTCCATGGACACACGGCGAGACAGTCGTCGCAACCGAACACGCGGTTGCCGATCGCCGTGCGGAATTCGGGCGCGATATGGCCTTCGTGTTCGATCGTCAGATAGGCGATGCAGCGCCGCGCGTCGAGCTGGTAGGGCGCCGGAAAGGCGTTTGTCGGGCAGATGTCGAGGCATTGCCGGCAACTGCCGCAATGATCGTCGCTCGGCGCATCGGCAGCGAGTTCCGCGCTGGTCAGGATCGCGCCGAGAAACAGCCATGAGCCAAAGCCCTGTGACACCAGATTGCTATGCTTGCCCTGCCAGCCGAGCCCGGCTGCGTGGGCCAATGGCTTTTCGAGCAGCGGAGCGGTGTCGACGAAGACCTTGACCTCGACGCCCGGTCGAGACGCCAATCCGCCCGCCACCTGCTTCAACCGGCCCTTGACGATGTCGTGGTAGTCGCGCCCGCGCGCATAGCGTGCGATCACGCCGCGTCCCTTGTGCGCGAGCCGCTCGAGCGGATCATGCTCCGGCCCGGCGCCATAGTTGAGGCCCAACATGATGACGGACCGGCAATCGGACCACAGCGCCTGCGGATTGCTGCGCCGCTCGAGCGTATCGGCGAGCCAGCGCATGTCGCCGTGATAGCCGTTGTCGACAAACGTCCTGAGGCGTTCGGCCTCGCCGCGTATTGCCTCGGGCGTCGTGATCCGGCACGTGTCAAAGCCGAACGCCGCGGCACGCTCCTTGATCATCGCTTCGAGGGGCTTTGCCACCGCACCACCTACACGCGAAAGCCGGCGCACGTGCGCCTCGCGCTAAAAATCCGGGTCCGCATAATAGGCCGGCGGCGCCAGCCCGGGTATGCGGTCATCGAGGATACCGAGAAACGAGCGCCTCGACTTCATGCGCATATACCAGTCGCGTGCCGACGGATACTTCTCCCAGTCGATCACGCCGAGATAGTCGAGGCAGGAGATATGCCCGGCCGCCGCCAGATCGGCGAAGCTCATTTCGTCACCGGCCAGCCAGCGCCGGTAGTCGGTCAGGAACCCGATATAGCGCATATGCTGCTTGAGGTTCTGGGTCGTTGCAATCAACACTTCGGAGTCGGGTGAATGCCCGCGAATGCCGGCGGCGCGCGCGTGATGTTTCTCATACAACAGGTCACGCGTCACTTCCCGGTGGCATTTGTCGTGGAACCAGTCGACCAGGCGGCGCGCTTCCGCGCGCTCCTCGATGTCGCCGGGAAACAGCGGCGCCTCGGGACCGTCCGGCTGCCGCGCGGCATGCGCCTCGGCAAGGTACTCGGCGATCGGATAGGTGCCGCACAGCACCATGTGGTTGTCGAGTTCCAGGACGGGCAGATTGCCGTTCGGGTTCATCGCCAGGAACGCCTTGCGCCACGCCCACGGCAGCTCGATCTGCAGCGTATGGGCGATCTCCATCTCTTCCAGCACCAACCGAATGGAGCGGGAATGGGGGCAGAGCGGAAAGTGCGTCAACCGGTTCATATCAGCCGTTTCGCAGGCATCTCGGCGCAACGCGGCACGGCGCCTGAACTCAGGCCCGGATCGGGCCTGAACTTTGCCCTGCAACCTATAACAGATTCGAGTCGTGATCTCGCCTGCTACAACTCGGCGGCTAGGTCCATCACACGACGGTGTGGGCATCGAACGCCAGCACGGCGCCGGCAAGATACAGCGAACCGCAGATCAGAATGCGCTTCTCGCCCGGCTCGACCGCAATGATCTGGCGCAGCGCGTCGAGCACGCTGGTTGCCTCGCAGACCGGCAGCCCGGCCTGCGAGATGCGGTCGGCGAGCTCACCCGGCGTCAGGGAGCCTGCCGGGTTGTCCCGGATCGGCACCGTCACGACCTCCCGTGCGAGATCATGGAACGGCGAGATGAACCCTTCGACGTCCTTGCGCTGCATCATGCCGACAATCAGGAACGTCGACTTCGGCGCGCGCTCTTCGAGCTCGGCGAGAAACTGGCCAAGCACGGCGCCGGCCGCCGGATTGTGGCCGCCATCGAGCCAGATTTCGCTCACGTCGCCGGCAATCTGGGCCAGCGCGCCGCCGTTCAGGCGGCTCATCCGCGCCGGCCAGCGAACCGCGGCGAGGCCCTTGTCGATCGCCTCTTCGGGAACGGCCTGGTCGAGGTCGGCATGCAGCAGGGCGGCGATCGCCAGGCCGGCATTGACGATCTGGTGGCGGCCATGCAACTCCGGCAGCCGGCAATCGAGGACGCGGTCGTCGCCTTGGTAGACCAGCCGGCCGTTCTGTTCGTAGGCATCGAAATCCTCGCCCCAGCTGAGCAGGCGCGCGCCGACGCGCCGGGCGACATCGTCGAGGACGTCGCGGACCTTGTCGGGTTGTGGACCAACCACGGCGGTCACGCCCGGTTTCAGAATGCCGGCCTTCTCAACCGCGATTTCCTCGACCGTGTCGGCCAGCAGTTCGGTATGGTCCAGGGAAATCGGCGTGATCACGGAGACCGCCGGTTGCGCGACGAGATTGGTTGCATCGAGCCGCCCGCCAAGGCCGACTTCGAGCAGGACGACGTCTGCCGGTGTCTCGGCAAAGGCGAGAAACGCCGCCGCCGTCGTCATCTCGAAGAACGTCATCGGTGCGCCGGCGTTGGCGGCCGTCACGCGGCGAAGCACGTCGACCAGTTCGGCCTCTTCGATGTCGCTCGATCGTCCCGGACCGCGACCGAGCCGGATGCGTTCATGAAAGCGCATGAGATGCGGCGACGTATAGGCGTGCACGCTGAGGCCCGCCGCTTCCAGCATCGCCCGCATGAAGGCGGTCGTCGAGCCCTTGCCGTTGGTGCCGGCGACATGGATGACCGGTGGCAGGTTGCGTTGCGGCGCGCCGAGTTTTTCGAGCAGGCCGGCAATCCGCTCCAGCGACAGGTCGATGAGTTTCGGGTGCAGCTGGCCGAGTTCGGCGAGCAGATGATCGCTGGCAACGCTCGTCATCGGCGTCTTCCCCGCTTGGCGACGCGGTCTATCGGGTTGGCATCGGGCCGCACGGGCTATTTCGGCTTGGCCCCGTTGGCGGGCGACTTGGCGTCGGCCTTCTTCGCCGTGGCCTTGGCCGTGGCTGCGATTTCCGGCGTGACGACATCGGCATTGACGGAGCCGTTCGCTGCGGCTGCTGCTTTGCCGTTGAGCGCTTTCGCATCCTTGGCGGCGGCACCGTTGGCAACTGGCTTGGCAGGCGCCTTGTCCTCGCCGTTCGTCACCTGCACCGCACCATTTTGTGCGCTGCCCGGTGCACACGCCTTGAGCAGCGCGGCGGCTTTTTCGAATCGCAGTTTGTCGGCCTCCGAAATCACCGCCGGTTCCTGGTTCGCGAGCATCAGACGGCATACCCGCGACAGCGTTTCGCGCAGCTTGTGGCGGTGGACGACCATGTCGATCATACCGTGCTCAAGGAGATACTCGGCGCGTTGGAAGCCTTCCGGCAGCTGTTCGCGGATGGTCTGCTCGATGACACGCGGGCCGGCAAAACATATCAGCGCACCGGGTTCAGCGATGTGGATGTCGCCGAGCATCGCGTAGGACGCCGTAACACCGCCCGTTGTCGGATCGGTCAGCACCACGATATAGGGCAGGTTGGCATCGCGCAGGCGTTGCACCGCAATTGTCGTGCGCGGCATCTGCATCAGCGACAGGATGCCTTCCTGCATGCGCGCACCGCCGGACGCGGCGAACAGGATGAACGGTGCCTTGATTTCGACGGCGCGCAGCATGCCCGCGATCACCGCTTCGCCGGCTGCCATCCCGAGCGAGCCGCCCATGAAGCGGAAATCCTGGGCAGCGGCAACGACCTTGCGGTCATCGAGGGTGCCTTCGCCGATCAGCACGGCATCCGTCAGCTCGGTATTGGTGCGGGCATCCTTGATGCGGTCGGTGTAGCGGCGGCCATCGCGGAATTTAAGCGGATCCGCCGGCACCTCGGGCAGCGCGACAACCTCATACTTGCCGTCATCGAACAGCCCCGCGAGCCGTGCGTCGGCGCGCATGCGCATATGATGGTCGGAGCCGGGCACGACGAACTGGTTGGCCTCGAGGTCCTTGTAAAAGACCATCTGGCCGCTGACCGGACACTTCACCCACATGTTGTCCGGAATTTCGCGTTTTGTCGTCAGAAAGCTGGTGATCCGCGGTCGGACGACGTTGCTGATCCAGTTCACGCTCTTGGCGCTCCTTCATCCATAAAGTCGGATAGCCGCTGCAACTTTTACGCCATCATCACTTGAGCGGCGCCGAAAGGGTCTCCACCATATCTAGGACAGCCGGCACGGTTTTTCCAGTCGCAAGCCCTTGCGCATCAAGAGATTGAGTTATCGCGTTGACCAGTGCCGTGCCGACCACGACACCATCGGCGCCGGCAGCAATCGCCTTGGTCTGTTGCGGCGTTCTCACCCCGAAGCCCACCGCGATCGGCAATTCCGTCGACTTGCGGATCGCCGCGATCTGATCGTGAACGGCGCTCGGGTCCGGCGCGGCAGCCCCGGTAATGCCGGTAATCGAGACGTAGTAAAGAAAGCCGGAGGTGTTCTCGAGCACGCGCGGCAGTCGCTTCGCGTCGGTTGTCGGCGTCGCCAGCCGAATAAAGTTCAGCCCCGCTGCCAGCGCCGGCAGGCAAAGCTCGTCGTCGGCTTCCGGCGGCACATCGACGACGATCAGGCCATCGACACCGGCCGCCTTGGCGTCTTTGACGAATTTTTCCACACCGTAAACGTAGATCGGATTGTAGTAACCCATCAGTACGATCGGCGTTTGATCATCCTTCGATCGAAATTCCGTGACCATTTTCAAGGTCTTGATCATGCTTTGGCCGCCCGCGAGCGCGCGGATCGAGGCCGCCTGGATGGCCGGTCCGTCGGCCATCGGATCGGAAAACGGCATGCCCAGCTCGATCACATCGGCGCCGGCGCCGGCCAGCCCGAACAGGATATCGCGGCTCGTCTC
The DNA here is from genome assembly GCA_051010015.1 of Hyphomicrobiaceae bacterium. GTDB lineage: Bacteria > Pseudomonadota > Alphaproteobacteria > Rhizobiales > Hyphomicrobiaceae > CAJQQK01. Next base: position 1,658 of record JBPCVZ010000196.1, on the reverse strand, counting down.
GTAGTCGGGATCGCCGGCCGTAATGAACGTCACGAACGCGGCCCGGCCGGCAGCCTTTAGGTCCGCGAAACGCCGATCGATTCGGGTGGTTTCGGTAGTTTTGTCGGTCATGGCGCGTCATAGCGTGGCCGGCGCGCGCGGGCAAGCGGAATGGTCGCGCGGAGAATTGATTGCATTGATATCAATGCTATCATTGTGTATTATTCGTATGGAATTTGCGGCATAGTCCCGTATTGTCCAGTTCGGGGCGCGACGAATGGGAGATCCCATGGCCAGCATCACAATTCGAAACCTGACGGACGACGACAAGCAGGCGCTGCGCGAGCAGGCGGCGCGCCATGGCCGATCCATGGAGGCCGAGGCGCGTTCGATCCTGAGGGAGGCGCTTCGCGGCAAAGAGGATCGGCCTCGGCGCAATTTGGCGGAAGAAATTCGCGCTCTGTTTGGGCCGCTTGGTGGCGTGGACCTTCCCGAAATCCCGCGCGAGCCGGTTCGCGATCCGCCGAAATTCGAATGATACTTCTCGATACGAACGTCGTATCGGAACTGATGAAGCCGGATCCGAACAGCCAGGTCCTGGCCTGGTTTGCTCGGATCGACGGCAACGATCTGTTCACCTCGACGGTTACCGAGGCCGAGGTTCGGGCTGGGCTTGCCGTGATGCCTGAGGGCCGAAGGCGAGATGCGCTGCTGGCCGAGGCGAATGCAATGTTCGAAAACGTTCTCAGCGAGCAGATATTGTCATTCGATCGGATTGCCGCTCATCACTGTGCAAACGTCATGGCGCGGCGGCGCGCTGAAGGCCGTCCGGTTCAGACAGCCGATGCCATGATCGTCGCCATTGCCATAGCCCACGGTTTTGCTGTTGCAACTCGGGATGTGCGCGATTTCGCAGATACCGGCGTCACCGTCCTCAACCCGTTCGACGGTGCGCTCTAAACCTCCCAGCCGAGCGCATCGGCAACCGTATAGAGGTCCTTGTCGCCGCGCCCGCACAGGTTCATGACGATCGTCTGGTCCTTCGTCATGGTCGGTGCCAGCTTGGTGACATAGGCCAGCGCGTGGCTTGGCTCGAGTGCCGGAATGATGCCTTCCATGCGCGTGCACAGCTGCAGCGCTTCGAGCGCCTCGGCATCGGTCGCCGGCACGTAGGTGACGCGGCCGGTGTCCTTGAGCCACGAGTGCTCCGGCCCGACGCCGGGATAATCGAGGCCGGCCGAGATCGAGTGCCCTTCGAGGATTTGCCCGTCGGCGTCCTGCAGCAGGTAAGTGCGGTTGCCGTGCAGCACGCCGGGGCCGCCGCCGCTCATCGAAGCGGCATGGCCGTTGTCGACGTCGACGCCGTGGCCGCCGGCTTCGACGCCGTAGATCGCAACGCCATCGTCGTCGAGGAACGGGTGGAACAGGCCGATCGCGTTCGAGCCGCCGCCGATGCACGCCACGATCGCATCGGGCAGGCGCCCCTCGCGCTCGAGCATTTGTTCGCGCGCTTCGTTGCCGATCACCGACTGGAAGTTGCGCACCATCTCCGGGTAGGGATGCGGGCCGGCCGCCGTGCCGATGATGTAGTAGGTGTCGCCGACGTTGGTCACCCAGTCGCGCAGCGCCTCGTTCATCGCGTCCTTGAGGGTGCCGGCACCGGACGTCACCGGGTTGAT
>JBPCVZ010000195.1:0-6959 GCA_051010015.1 Hyphomicrobiaceae bacterium | reverse complement strand
ATGACATCTACAGCATGCGCATGTGGGCCAGATTTTGGTCCGAAACGCTGCTCGGACTGATCTGCCTGATGTTCGCCGCCTATGTCGCCGGGCGGATCGCACGCGCCATTGCCACACACGCTGCGCTCATGCCTTAGCCCAGTGATCAGCTCGACCACCACACCGAATAGCTGTTCGGCGCCAGCATCAACGGCAGATGATAGCGCTCCTCTGGATCAGGCATCTGCAGTCGGATGACAATTTCGCGCAGGAACTGCGGCCGATCCGTCTGCTGCGCCCGGCCTGAGAAATAGGCCCCCGTCTCGAATATCAGTTCGTACGTCGCATCCGCATCGGGCCCGTCAACGGTCTCAGAGAACCGCCCGCCGTCATCTGTTGCCGTTTCGAACATCACGGTGCGCGCACCATCCGCACCGAGCCTGTAAAGCGTCACCTTGATGCCGCCGGCGTGGGTGCCATCCACCGAATTCAGCGTATGTGATGAGATGGTCGCCATTCTGTCATCTCTCTATTCGATTGACGCCTTGTCGCGCTTGTTGGTTGTCGCCAGCACGATCGGACTGATCACGCCCTTGGCCTTGACGTTGAGGCAGGCCGGCTTGCCGCTCGCAATGGCACGCCGCAACGCAGGCCCCAACTGCTCCCGGCTCTCGACGAGTTCGCCGTAGCCGCCCAGGCCTTCGAACATGCCATGGAAGGGAATGTCGCGGAAATCGGTCGCAAAGTGCTTGCCGTTTTCGAACAGACGCTCCTGCTGCTGCGAGATGCAGTCCAATCCACCATTGTTGTCGATCACCACGACAATCGGCGTCTTTTCCTGGAACGCGGTCTCGATACCAAGACCGCCCGACAAAAACGCGCCATCCCCACTTATGAGAACAACGGTGGATTCGGGATGCGTATTCTTGGCCGATAGAGCCAGTGACACGCCGACACCGAGCAGACTGTAGGAACCTGGATGCATGATGCGCGCAAGTTTGCCGCCCTGCCAACCCGAAACGTTGACGGCAATTTCCGACCAGAAATGCGTATTGCCGCCATCGAACACGAGCCAGTCGTTTTCACCGAGTTCCGCATTGACATCGAGTGCCAGCTGAAGCGGGTGGATCTTCTCACCGGCCGCTTCCCCCGCCGCGGTTTCTGCCGCGAGATCGGTCAGTGTCTTCTCGACCCACGCGCCGCGCTTGACCTTGTTGGCATCGAACCAGCTCTTGTCGAATGGCGCCAACGTCATCAACGCCTCGAAGAACGCCCCTGGATCGCTGAGCAGAACCTCATCGGCGGACCGATTGAATTCCAGCTCCTCATGCGATCCATTTACGCAGACAAGATGACACGTTTCCGGGAACAGCGGCGGATTGCCGAAATTCATCTGGTTATCGAGACGCCCGCCGACCATGATCGCCACATCGCATTGCTGCAGCGCGTATTGCGACGGTGGATACTGATGCACGTCGGCAAGCCCCATATACGGCTCGCTATCTTCACCCATCAGTTTCTGGTGATAGGGCACATTGAAGATCGGAATATTGAGCTGCTGCCCGGCTTGCCGCAACTTCTCTTCGTTCTTTGACCACCAGACGCCGTGCCCCCCAATCAGAATGGGATGCTTGGCGTTTCCAATGCGCTCGAGCAGCGGCTCAAGATCGCGCGGGTCCGGCCAGGCGCGCGGCGTCGCCCTGTCCGTGCGCCGGAAGGGCCGCTCGTCACGCCCGGCATTCTCATCAAACGAGGAAAACATGATGTCGACGGGAACACTGAGATGGACCGGCCCCGGGTAGCCGCTCGTCGCGATCTTCCAGGCCCGATCGACGAACTCGCCGATGCGCTCGCCATCCGTCACGCTCGCCGAATACTTCGTCAGCGGTGCCGCAATGGCAACGTCGTCGATCTCCTTGAAGCCACCTGCGCCCTGCCGCTTGAGCGTGCTCGACCCGGTAATGAAGATGACCGGCGAGCGCTCGCCCCATGCCTCCATGATCGCCGGCACCGCGTTGGCAAACCCTTCCGGCCCGACAAGACACACGGCCGGCTTGCGCGTGACGCGTGCATGGCCGTCGGCGAGGTGGCCGGCAATCTGCTCATGCGGACAGTTGACCACCGGCATCTGGCACTCCATGAACCCTTCGAGGGCCGGATTGCAAAAACCACCGGCAAGCGTGAAGACGTGATCGACGCCTTTTTCATGCAGAGCCCGCGCAAGCAGGTTACCGCCGCGAATACGCCTCGTATCACTCATGTCATTTTATCCTGCAGGTAGCGCCCGGCGCTCTAGCCGGCCGCCGACGTCAATTCCGTTTCGACTGCCAATATTGGCTCACCCTTGAGCGATACCGACGCTTTGCCATCGATCCCGACGGGCACCTCGCCGACCAGTGTGATCCGGTACAACTGCCGGTCGAAGTCCGACGCAAAGATATCCGTCGGCGCCAGATGCGCGGTTGACCGATTGTCCCACATGGCGATATCGCCCGGCTGCCATTTGAACCGCACCGTGTACTCCGTGCGCACCACATGCTCCCACAGAAACTGCAGCAGCATTTCACTTTCGCGCGGCGAGAAGCCAACGATCGATTTCAGGAACGACGGGCTGACGAACAACTGTCGCTCGCCTGTCTCCGGGTGCACCGTGACCAGTGGATGATCGGTTTCCATCTCGCGCCGTTTGACGCGCTCATTATAGGCCGCGTTGCCGGTATTCGCCGCGGCCTGGAAACGATGAATGCCGCGCAGGCCGTCGACAATGCCGCGCATCGGCTCCGACAGCCCCTGATAGGCGACCGCAAGGTTCGTCCAAAGCGTATCGCCGCCGTACGGCGGCACCGTCACGCCGCGCAGGATCGATGCCATCGGCGGATTGACCGCGGCGGTGATATCCGTATGCCAGCCGGTCCATGGCTTCGCCATCTTCATGGCAGGGTTGACCTGCGCAGTGCGAAACTTGGCAACGGAATAGATTTCGGGAAATTCCTCTTCGTGCCCGAAAACCGCATGGCCGATCGTCGGTTCGCCCATCTGCCGCGCGAAGGCGACATGGGCTGCATGATCGAGGTTCTGTCCGCGAAAGAAGACAACCTTCCATTTCACGAACGCCGCGTAGATCGCCGCACGCTGCGCTTCGGAGAGCGGCTGGGAGAGATCTACACCGGATATCTCGGCACCGATATGCAGCGTAACGGGATCAACCTTGATGACATCGCTTGACATGCGCTTCCTCCATGAACCGACGTTCTGGGCTTGGCGCCGAGTTTAACGCGTTTCTTTTCCGGCCGACATCCCGCGCGCGCGTAAACGAGCATCACATGGATGGTATCGGCGGTCGATCGGTTCAAATCGATCGCGCTACGAAGGCCTCAGCGCGATCGACAACACAGCGCAAGAATCAGCCACGCCGCAGCGTCAATCCCAGCCGGCAACCGGGCGCGCCTCATCTTGCACCTGTGTCCGATGCATCAGGCGCCGCGTCGCCGGGTCGAGCTGATTGCGCCGGTGCAACGCGCAGCGATTGTCCCAGATAACCAGGTCTCCGACCTGCCACTGCTGCGTCCAGACAAAGTCGTGGTTGTGAATATGCGCCCACAGTTCATCCAGCAACGCATCGCTTTCTGCATCCGACAAGCCGACAATCCAGGCATTCGGCCGGCGCCCGAGGTACAACGCCTTGCGCCCCGATGCGGGATGTCGAACGACGAGCGGGTGTACGGCGCCGGGCCGCGCCTCGTTGGAATAGGTTTCCTCATACCCGTGCCGCAATTCACCCGAAGACGCCCGCGTCGCGTCGTGCTTGCAGGAGACGTTCTCGATGCGCTTCGCGAGGTCCGCCGGCAGCGCGTCATAGGCGGCATAGAGGCTGTAGAACTCGGTCTCGCCGCCTGCGTCCGGCACTTCGATACCGTAGAGCAAACTCGCCTTCGGCGGCAGGTCGTTGTAGCTCATGTCCTGGTGCCATACGAGTTCCGAGTTGCCCAGCGCGCCTTGGGGTTTGCCATCGACCACGATGTTCGACAGCACCGTAATCTCCGGCCGCGCCTCGATGTAGGGTTTGCCGATGCGCGTCACCGGCGCCATGTCGAGCACACCGAACCGCCGCGAAAACGCCGCCAGGGCGTCGTCGTCCAGTTGCTGCCCGCGAAACCGGAGAACGCTATGGGTGTGCCATGCGTCCTCGATCTGCGCGAAGACCTCATCCGTCACATCCGTCTTCAGGTTGATTCCGGCGATATCAGCGCCAAGCGCGGCGCCAGACGGCACAACGTCGACTAGTCGGCCTGCGGTGGTTGTCATCGCACATTCCTTTCAAACTGAACGTTCGGCCCCGTGCGCAACGCGTCACGCCGGTCGGTCTCCGCACACGGTGACGCGATACCCGAGCCGCTTCTGCGGAAAATAATCCCACAACGCGTAATGCTGTGCACAGCGGTTGTCCCAGAACGCGAGAGATTTCTCGCGCCAGCGAAAACGGCACTGAAACTCGGGCGTGCGGACATGATCGAACAACATACCGAGGATAGCATCGCTTTCATTGGGACCAAGCCCGTCGATCCGGGTCGTGAACCCGGAATTGACGAACAGGCATTTGCGCCCCGTCTCTGGATGCGTGCGCACGATCGGGTGCTGCGCCCGCGGGTACTCCTTCGCGACCTGCCCCAGCGTCGCGCCCAGCGTGCGCGCGCCCTCATGCCAGGCGGACAAACCTGACAGGAAATCCCGCATCGGCTCGGACAAGGCCTCGTAGGCCGCATACATGTTCGCGAACATCGTATCTCCGCCCGCCGGCGGCAGCTCGTGCATGTGCAAGATGCTGCCCATCGGCGGTTCCGCGTCACACGACACGTCGCTGTGCCACCGGTTTCCGGCAATCGCCTTGGACGCCTCATCGGCCTTGATCATCAACACTTCGGGATGGCCTTCAGCCGAGGGCGCGGTCGGGTGGACATGCAGCTTGCCGAACTGCCGGCCGAACGCCTTGTGTTGTTCGAGGTCAATCTCCTGATCGCGAAAGAAGATCACCAGGTGGTCGAGCAACGCCTTCTGGATTTCGCTGCGTGCTTGGTTGCCAATCGGCTGCGACAGGTCAACGCCGCTGATTTCAGCACCGATAACCGGCGTCAGCGGTTCGACCTGGATGGTTTCATACGTCGTTTGCTGGGTCACACGCATCTCCTTGATCGGCGCTGTCGACAGGACGTACCGGATGTCTTGAGCCATCCATTGGACGAGTAAAGCTGCTTTCGCGCCGGCGCCCAATCCCGAGCATGATTTTGACGCGAATTCTGTACCGAGGCAGCGCCACTCGATAGAGTACCGCCCATTCATCTAACTCCTCCGCCAACGCCAAAGGAAGCACGCCATGGACCTCGGACTGAAAGGCAAGAACGCGATCGTCACCGGCGGCAGTCGCGGCATCGGCTTGGCGATCGCCCACACATTGGCGCGCGAAGGCGCCAATGTCTCGATCTGCGCGCGCAACAAAGACCACCTGGAAACGGCGGCGGCCGAGCTCGGCAAGCATGGTGTGAAAGTCCACAGCGCGGCCTGTGACGTCGCCTCACCCGATGCGCTCGCGGCCTACATCCAGGCGGCGCATGGCGCGATGGGTGGGCTCGACATCCTCGTCAACAATGCCAGCGCGTTCGGGCGCAGCGACGATGAACAGGGCTGGCAAACCAGTTTCGACGTCGATCTGATGGCCAGCGTCCGGGCCTCCTGGGCAGCGACGCCATTGCTTGAAGCCGCCGGCGGTGGCGCCATCGTTCACATCTCATCGATTTCCGGCTTCACGGCCTCGACGCGCACGCCGCCCTATGGCGCGATCAAGGCAACACTCATGCAATACACGAAGACCCAGGCACTCGATCTCGCCAAGAAGAACATTCGCGTCAACTGCGTCGCCCCGGGCTCGATCTATTTCGATGGCGGCACGTGGGACGACGCGCGCCAGAACAACCCACAGCTCTATCAGGCCATCCAGAACTCGATCCCCCACGGGCGTTATGGCAGGCCCGAGGAAGTCGCTGACTTGACGGTCTATCTGGCCTCCAGTGCCGCATCATGGGTCACCGGCCAGACCGTCGCTGTCGATGGCGGTCAGATGCTATAATGCCGTGTCACGCGCCACGCCGGCGCCTGTTACCTGTCAGCGCCTAACGCCACCGAGGCCAGCTTCGCATGCCTGAAAATCTCTCGTTCCCGAAAATCAACGCCGAACGCGTCTGGCAGCGCCACATGGACCTCGCCAAAATCGGCGCGACCGACGGCGGCGGCGTGCACCGCCTCGCCCTCTCCGACCTCGACATCGAGGCCCATGTCCTGATCGACCAGTGGGCCCGTCAACGCGGCTTTACCGTCGAACTCGACGTCATCGGCAACATGTTCATCGGCCGGCCGGGCACAGCGCCCGAAGCAACGCCGGTCGCGAGCGGCTCGCACACCGACACGCAGCCGTTCGGCGGCCGCTTCGATGGCGCCCTTGGCGTCCTCGCGGCGTTCGAGGCCCTTGAGACCTTCGAAGACAACGGCATCGAGTCGCCGCGCCCGATTGAAGTCACCGTCTGGAACAACGAGGAAGGCGCCCGTTTCATGCCCGGCCTCTCCGGTTCCGGGGCCTATACCGGTGCGCTGGCGCTCGATGACATGCTCGCCTGCACCGATAGCGACGGCATCACGATGCGCGCCTGCGTCGAACGCCTGCACCAGGCCCTGCCCGACGCCGGCCGCCGCGAACTCGGACGCCCCTACGCCGGCTTCGTCGAAGCGCACATCGAACAGGCGACCCTGCTCGAAGAGGCCGGCCACACCATCGGCGTCGTCACCGACATCCAGGGCAATCGACGCTTCGAAGTCGAGGTCCTTGGCGATGCCGCCCATTCCGGCACGACACCGCGCGCGCGCCGCAAGGATGCGTTCATCGCCGCGACAAACATCGCGACCGAGTTGCGCCAGCATTTCGAGGCCAATGA
>JBPCVZ010000194.1:0-59498 GCA_051010015.1 Hyphomicrobiaceae bacterium | reverse complement strand
CCCGCCGATGGCATTTCTTTTTGACGTTCTGACGAGAAGGGCGGTCCATGGTGCATACAACCAAGACGACGTTGGCCGGGCGGACCTTGTTCCGGCAAACCATCGAGGGCTGCTTTTCGGACACGATCGGCGCGGGCGGCCTCACTGTAGCCGATTTCGACTCCGCTCTGGCCAAGGCCGACAGTGCGCTGACAAAGCTCAAGCAGCACCGCGCCAATGGCGATCTGGCGCTCCTCACCGTCGGCGACGATCTGGCCAGTGTCGATCAGATCAAGGCGGCCTACCAGCGCCTCGCCAAGGACGCCCAGACGATTGTCTTTTTCGGCACCGGCGGCTCCGGCCTCGGCGGCCAGACGCTGGCGCAATTCGGCGGCTGGTCGATCCCGGGTGTCGGTGTTCTCGGCGACAAAAGCGGTGCCCGCCCGCCGATGACGCGGTTCTACGACAATCTCGATCCTTTTACGCTGGCCTCCGCACTGGGCCGCCTCGACCTCGCGCGCACCCGTTTTGTCGTCACCTCGAAGTCCGGTGGCACGCCGGAAACGCTGTCGCAGGCGCTCGCCGCGCTCCAGGCCGTCAAGGCCGCCGGCCTCGAGGCGCGCATTCCCGATCTCTTCCTTGGCATCACCGAACCGCGCAAGGCAGGCACCAAGAACGGATTGCGTGACCTGCTCGAACACCATGGCGCGCCGTGCCTCGACCACCACACCGGTATCGGTGGCCGCTTCGCGGTACTCACCAACGTCGGCCTGCTGCCTGCTATTTCGCGCGGCGCCGACCCGGCCCGCGTTCTCAAAGGCGCCAAATCCGTCGTCGACATGCTTGAAGCGTCGGCATCGGCCAAGGACTTTCCTCCGCTTGTCGGCGCCGCCCTGGCCGTCGAGCTCGCCAACACGCGCGACATCAAGGTCCAGGTCATGATGCCCTACGCCGACCGGCTCGGGCGCCTCGGCGACTGGTTCGTCCAGCTTTGGGCCGAGAGCCTCGGCAAGGACGGCAAGGGCACGACGCCGCTCGGCTGCCTCGGGCCCCTCGACCAGCACAGCCAGTTGCAGCTGTTCATGGATGGCCCGCGCGAGCACTACATGACCTTCGTGCGCCTGCCGATGGCCGACGCCGGGCCGCGCATCGCACCGGAAATGGCCGCCATCGCCGGCATCGATGTGCTGGCCGGCAAGACCATCGGCGACCTTGTCGAGGCGCAAACCTACGCTGTTCCACAGGCTTTGATGCAGGCTGGCCGCCCGGTGCGGACAATTGATGTTCCCGCGCTTGACGAAGAGGCGATGGGTGCGATGCTGATGCACTTCATGCTCGAAACGATTCTCGCCGGCTGGCTGTTCGGCGTCGACCCGTTCGACCAGCCCGCTGTCGAACTCGGCAAGGTCCTCACCCGCCAGCGCCTCGCCGGCGAGACCTAGCCGGGACAGCGTGCGAAGCGAGGAATAGCCGTGAGCGCAAACATTTCTCAGATCCGCCAGCTGAGCCCGGAAACGGTCAACCGCATTGCCGCCGGCGAGGTCATCGAGCGCCCCGCCAGCGTCGTCAAGGAACTCGTCGAGAATGCCATCGATGCCGGTGCTACAGAGATCGAGGTCGTAACCGTTTCCGGCGGTACGTCGCTGATCCGCGTCACCGACAACGGCGCTGGCATGACGCCTGCCGACCTTGAACTGGCGATCGCCCGTCACGCCACCTCGAAACTCAGCGAGGACGACCTCTTCGACATCCGTCAACTCGGGTTTCGCGGCGAGGCGTTGCCGTCGATTGGGTCGATCGCGCGCCTTGCGATCGCGTCGCGCCCGCTCGGAAGCCCGGAGGGCTGGGAAATCGTCGTCGATCGCGGCGCGTGCCAGCCGGTCAAGCCCGCCGCCCTCGAGTTCGGCACCCGCGTCGAGGTACGCGAGTTGTTTTCCGCGACGCCGGCGCGGCTCAAGTTCCTCAAGTCCGAGCGTGCCGAGAACATGGCGATCGGCGATATCGTCAAGCGTCTCGCGATGGCCCATCCGCAGGTCGAAATGACGTTGACCACGGGCGAGCGCACCGGCCTGCGTCTCGCGCGCGCCACGCGCGACCGCGACGGTCTCCTGACACGCTTGTCGCGCATTATGGGGCGCGATTTTCTCTCGGATGCCTTGCCGGTCGAAGCGGAGCGCGACGGCATCTCGATCTCGGGCTTCGCCGGCCTGCCCACGCTCAATCGCGGCGACTCGACGCTGCAGTTCCTGTTCGTCAACGGTCGACCGGTGCGCGACAAGGTGCTGATCGGGGCGCTGCGGGCGGCCTATGGCGATTTCCTGCCACGCGGCCGTCAGCCGCTCGTCGCGCTGTTCCTGCGGCTCAATCCGCGCGACGTCGACGTCAACGTCCACCCGACCAAGGCCGAGGTGCGCTTTCGCGATGCCGGCCGCGTGCGCGGTCTCATCATCTCGGCGCTGCGCCACGCGCTCGCTGAGGCCGGCCACCGCGCCGCCGATGCCGGAGGCCGCGCCACGATCGATGTCGCCGCCGCATTTGCCGGTGCCGCGACGGCGCACGCCGCGCCAGCCATGCCGGCGCACATCAGCGCCGCAACGGCACGGCCCCGCCCGGCGCCGCCAACCCACATCACCCGTGGTCTTGCCGAAGCGTCGCAGGCGCCGTTCGATGCGCTCATCATGCCGAGCGGTCGCGTCGAGCAGGCCCTGGAAACACCGAGCGATGTCGCCGCCGAGTCGCAACCCCTCGGCGCCGTCCGTGCGCAGGTCCACGAAAACTACATCATTGCCCAGACCGAAAACTCTGTGGTCATCGTCGACCAGCACGCTGCTCACGAGCGCCTCGTCTATCAGCGCATGAAGGCGCAACTCGCCGATGGCGACGTCGAGCGCCAGGGGCTGCTCATCCCGGAAATCGTCACGCTCGATGCCGACGAGGTCACGCTGCTTCTTGAGGCAGCCGGGCCGCTCGAACAGCTCGGCCTGGTGATCGAAAAGTTCGGCGTCGATGCGGTCGCCGTGCGCGAAATCCCGGCCCTGCTCGGCAAGACCGATGTCGCCGGCCTGATCCGTGATCTCGTCAGCGAACTCCTCGAAGAAGGCAATGCGCGCCTGCTGCAGGAGCGTCTCGAAGCCGTGTGCTCGTCGATGGCCTGCCACGGCTCGGTGCGCTCAGGCCGCCGCCTCACCGTCGCTGAAATGGATGCGCTACTGCGCGAAATGGAGCGCACGCCCGGCTCCGGCCAGTGCAATCACGGCCGCCCGACCTATGTCGAGCTGCAGCTCAACGACATCGAGCGCCTGTTCGGTCGGCGATAGAGCTATCCAGCCGCGCCATACCGCGCGATCGCGACCTGGGTCGCGCCATAGGTGCGCCGGTCGATTTCGCTGCAGCCGGGCGGCCACGCGATCTCGACGTCGGCGCTTTCCTCGACGACGATGACGGCGCCGTCACTGAGCCAGCCATTCTCGATGGCGGCCGCAATCGCTTGTTCGCCGAGACCATTGCCGTAGGGCGGGTCGGCGAACACCAACTCGAACGACAGTTTTCGATAGGCACCGCCGAGGTCGACCGCGCTGCGCCGAAAGATGTTCGCGATGCCGCCAAGGCCGAGCGCCTGGAAATTCTCCTGCAGCAGTGCGCGTGACGCCGCCGCGTTCTCGACAAACACCCCTTGCGCCGCACCGCGCGACAGTGCCTCGATGCCAAGTGCGCCGGTGCCGGCGAACAGATCGAGCACGTTGATCCCGTCGAGGGTGAAATCCTCGATGCCATGCTCGAGGATGTTGAACAGCGCTTCGCGCACCCGGTCCGATGTCGGGCGCACGGCATCGTCCTTGGGTGTCGCCAGCGCCCGACCGCGCAGCCTGCCACCGACCACCCTCATGAGTGATCCGGTGCTCTGCCGGGTTTGCGTGCCGGTTTCCGCGGTGCCCGCCCGCGTGCCTTGTCCGCCGGCCGTTTGCGGGCCTTGCGCGGTGGGTCGCCGGCGCCATCGCCCGGTACGTCCCACGGCTTGATGTCGTCGAGCTGTGTTTCGTCGATCTCGATGATATCGGGCTGCGACTCCGGCGCGCCACCTTTCGGCTGTGAGCCGCGGTGACTGCCGCCGCGCCTGTCCCGCGACTTGCGTTTGCGTGGCGCAGGGCGGACATCGCCCTCTTCCCCTGCCTGCCCCGGTGGCGCGCGTCGCGCGCGCGCTTGCCACATCGATCGGGCGTCATCGTCATCCTCGGCGGCAAGGTTGAAGCGTTTGGCAAGGCGCACACCCAACTGCTCGACCAGCACCTTGCGCCGCACCGGTTCGACCGTTCCGGGCTTCATGTCGAGCAGCTGGAACGGGCCGAAGGACACACGGATCAGGCGGTTGACCTCGAGCCCGAGGCTCGCGAGGATGTTGCGCACCTCGCGGTTCTTGCCCTCGCGCAGGCCGATGGTCAGCCACACGTTGGCACCCTGCTGACTGTCGAGCGCGGCCTCGATCGGACCATAGTTGATACCATCGATCGTGATCCCGTCCTTCAGCGCATCGAGATCGGCCTGGCTGATCCGGCCATGCGCGCGCACGCGATAGCGGCGCATCCAGCCGGTCGACGGCAGCTCGAGATAGCGCGCCAACTCGCCGTCGGTGGTCAACAGCAGCAGCCCTTCGGTGTTGTAGTCGAGGCGTCCGATCGACAGCACGCGTGGCATATCCTCGGGCAGGCCGTCGAACACGGTCGGGCGACCTTCCGGATCGCGGTGCGTCGTCACCACGCCGCGCGGTTTGGCATAGCGCCAGAGCTGCGTCACGGCTGCCATCGGTAGTGGTTGGCCGTCGATCAGGACGCGGTCGCCGGGGCCGACATCGCGTGCCGGCGAAGTGATCGTCTCGCCGTTGACAGAGACCCGACCATCCGCGATCCAGCGTTCGGCATCGCGGCGCGAGCACAGCCCCGCGCGCGCCATCGCCTTGGCAATGCGCATCTTTGTCGCCGGCGCGCCATCCCCGGCGGCCTGCTCTGGTTTGCCGTGCCGTGCGCGCGTGTCGGGGCGACGCGACACCGGCCTGCGTTCCCCATACGCCTCAAGAGCTGCGTCGCGATCGCGCTGGCGTGGCCGCGGCGGACGGCGGCGGTCATCGCGCGGCGCGGAAATGTGCTCTTCGTTCGCGTCGTGGCGCTTGCGTGCCGGCCGCATGCGGTTATCGGGAAGCTCGACATGCCCGCGTCCGGCAACTGGTCGTGTTCGGCCGGCCTGGTTGCCGGCTCCGTCACGGGCGGTCGACGTGCCGGACCCGTTCCGCGCCGGCCGGCCCTTGCGGGCCGCAGCCGGGTCGCCATCCGTCGCGCGCGCCTTTGCCCGCCACGGCATCTTCTTGCGCGGTGCGGCCTTCGCCCAGCCTAGTTTCTTCGGCGCTTTTGCCGTTTTTGTGTCCGGCTCGGAGGCATCACCATCGTGGCGTGGCGATTCGTCATGCGTGCGCGTGCCACTCGATCCGCGACCGGCCGGGCGCGCCTTGCTGCGCCAGGCGGGGCGGCGTGTCCCGTCTCTGGGAGATTGACCGCGTGGTGGTTTCGGCATGTGCTATGTGTCCAATGGCAGATTGGGTCGCGGCATGGGCAAGGCAGCGTCGCGACTGCGAACAGGGAGCCTACTTCTATGCGCGAATTCCGTTTCATCCAAGGCCTGCACCGAAACATAAGGTGCCTATCGTTAGCGCCGCGGGCGAAACGGAGCCGCACGGCGGCAAGTGGTGACTCATGACCACGGACAATTCACGCCACATGGCGCTTGCCCTCAAGGAGGCCGAAGCTGCCGCAACGCGCAGTGAAGTGCCGGTTGGCGCGGTGCTCGTTGCGCCGGACGGGCGCCCGTTCGCATCCGATGGCAATCGCACGTTGGAGCGCAACGATCCGACGGCACACGCTGAAATCCTGGTTATCCGCCACGCCTGCCAGGCGACCGGTTCGCAGCGTCTGCCCGGCTTCGACCTTTATGTCACGTTGGAGCCGTGCGCGATGTGCGCCGCAGCGATCTCCTTCGCGCGTATCAGGCGGCTGTACTTCGCGGCCAGCGATCCCAAGTCCGGCGGCGTCGAGCACGGTGCCGCGTTCTTTGCGCGCGACACCTGCCATCATGCCCCTGAGGTCTACGGCGGCATCGCCGAGGCCGACGCCGCCAGGCTGCTCAAGCGTTTTTTCACGGCGCGTCGCGAGGGGGCATAGTGCTGCCACGCCATGCACCGCGGCCATCGACGTGACAAGGTTTTCGGTGAAAGGATATAGTGCGGGCTCAGCAAGTGTTGGGGGTGTCATGCGAATAATTGTGAGCTGGTTCGGACACGTGGCGACGCCAATTCTGATTGCCGGTGCGGCGCTGCTCATCGCGCAAGGCCCGGGGGTTCAGGCACAGCAGGTCAAGACCATCCGGCTTGGCAAGAATGCCGGCGGCGCGCTTTCGTTTCACGGCACGACCAACGGCCGACTGCGCACCTTCGCGTCGGACAACGAGGCGCGCGGCGTCGTCAGGAGCGTGCTCGCGGCGATGGGCCTGCCGCTGCGTTTCGAGGTCCGCGCCGCAGCTGTCGGCAATGCAGCAGCCATCCTCCAGCCGGACGGCACGCGGCTCATCCTGTACAACACCTTGTTCATCGACGAGATCCAGGCGCGCACCGGCCGCTACTGGTCGCTGATCTCGATCATGGCGCATGAGATCGGTCACCACCTCGCGTTCCATCTCGCCAAGCATATCGAGGATCATGAGGCCGAACTCGAAGCCGACTACTTTTCCGGTTACATCCTCGCCAAGATGGGTGCCAGCAAGGACGATGCGCTCGCCGCGATGAACGAACTCGCGGCCGACGCGCCGACCAAGACGCACCCCGGTCGCAAGGAACGCCTGCAGGCGATTGCAGCCGGCTGGAAGAACGGGCGTGAGGGCGTCACCGCCAAGCCCGTCGAAGCTCTCTCCTCGGTGCCGCGGGTGGCAGCGCCCAAGACCGTCAAGTCGTCGCGCGGCCTGACCCATCGCGCCTCGCCGCGCGCCAATGCCGATGCCTGCGCCGACAACCTCGGCACTTTCTACTGCGTCAGTTCGTACCTGCCGACATCAGGCGTCAACCGTTCCGACTACGGCCCCGCGAGTCTCTTCGACGGCAGCGACAGGACCGCGTGGGTCGAAGGCCGCACGGCACGGCGCGACGATGGCATCGGCGAATGGATCTTGCTCGATTGGCAACGCGAACGGCGCATCCGCGGCTTCACGTTGAAGAACGGTTACTGGAAATCGAAGCGCCTGTTTGCGGCAAACGGCCGGGTCACACGGCTGCGCGCGCGCTTCTCCAGCGGCCGCACGGTCGAGATCGCACTGCGCGACAGCGCTCGTCAGCAATCTGTGGCACTGAGGAAACCGGAACCGGCAACCTGGGTGCAACTCGAAATTCTGAAGGCCAAGCGCGGCACCAAATACTCCGATACCGCGATTACCGAACTGCAGCCGCGCTTCGACTAATGCGAACCCTGTGATGCATAGACCGAACCAGATGGCTGCGATGGTCGTGGCGCTCATCGCGGGCATGGCTGCCGCGCCAGGGGCGATCGCGGGGGAAAAGTCCAAGCAGCCGAACGAGACCGCGCCACCGGCCGCGGATTTGCCGCGCGGTTTTGTTGACGTCAAGCGGATCGCACCGCACATCATTATCGAGATGCGCTACGCCACGAAGCGGAATTTCACCGGCCGCCGCGTCACCGGCTACCGGGCCAACCGCTGCATCCTCGCGCGGCCGGTTGCCAAAGCACTGGCACGCGTGCAACGGCGCGTTCGTGCGCAGGGCTTCACGCTAAAAGTCTACGACTGCTACCGCCCCGTCCGGGCGGTCGCAGCGTTCATGCGCTGGGCCGAAGGCAAGTGGGGACGCGGCGACACCAGGTTCTACTATCCACGCATTGCGCGAAGTCGTGTCATCCCGCTCGGCTACATCTCGAAGCGCTCGTCGCATTCACGCGGCACGGCGATCGACTTAACCCTGGTCCGTAGCGCGCAGGGCACCGGCAAGTCGCCGGCCAAAGTCGCCGGCGTCGGGCGGACAACCGCATCGTGCATCGACTCGCCTACGGAACCCGCACCCGTGAGCCTTGATATGGGCACCAGCTGGGATTGCTTCGATGTTCGCAGCCACACCTATAACGCCGGTATCTCGGCTACGGCAAAGGCCAATCGCCAGCGCCTCTTGAGGGCCATGCGGGCTCAAGGCTTTCGCAACTACAAGCGTGAATGGTGGCACTTCTCAATGCCGCTCAGGGGCTACATGCGCATGCGCAACTTTCCCGTCGAGTAGCTTGGCGCAGCAATCATCACTCCTGCGTTATCGTATATCGCGAACCGCCGCGAACGGTTCGGCCAGCTGTCGCGCGATCGTCGCTGGTGCCTCGGGAAAGGCGGCGCGGATGTCATCGTGTGTCAGGCGCGAGAATGAGCGCGTGTGTTGTCGCAGGCGTCGCAGGCGGCCAAAAAAATCCTTGTGCTGTTTGGCGAGTCGGACGACCAGCTCATAGGCCTTCAGATAATTGCTTTCCGAAATGAAACCTGCGCCACCGCGCACGCCGATGCGCTCCATGTACGCCACCGCGAAATAGCTCGCGAGACCTTCCTCGAAGTACGATCCGGTTGAATTGGGCTTGATCGGTTCGATCAGGTGAAAAGCCTCGTGACCGAGCTGGAAGAGCGCAAAATCACGGTCATGGCGCGCGCGTTGGGTCAACCGCACGATGACGTCTCGCAGGCCTTTGCCGAAATCCGGATACCAGGTAAGGGGGCGTTTTTTCGTTGTGAACTCGATACCGAGGATCCGATAGGCCTGATTGCGGCGCCCGAGTTTGTCTTCGTAGAACGTGAGCATGTCTCCGAGGCGCGAGGTGAGCGTCCAACCGTCGACGCAGTTGTCCTGGCCCTTGCACGACTTTGAGAGCATCGTGTCCGATCGGGTGTCGACGGCGCTGCCGCCGCTGGTGTCGACGCTCACGGCTGCAGGTACCGCGAGCCAGGCGCCAGCAACCACGACAAATGCGATGGCGGCGGACAGCACGACATGAACTGGTTTGATCTGCGTGCGCAAGAACTATCCCACTGGTTGCCGCCGGACGTGCGGCGGCCGCTAATCCGGTGTCGTTATCGATCACTCCGTCGGCAGCGTTGGCACGCTCAGGACGCGTTCCAGCTGACGCCGAAAGGTGGCCTTGGTCGGCTCCGCCGCTGCCAGTATCTCATTGACGCGATTGAACTGCAGTGCGCCGAACTGGCCGACATCGAGATCCAGATAGACATCTGGTGGCTCCGACTTCAGCTGTGAACGGATAATCGTCTTTTGGAAGATTGTCACGGAATGCACCAGCATCTCCGTCACCGATGGTTGATCCGACAGGTGGCGGTCGTCGCGTCGTCCGGTCACATCAACGCCGATCGTGATGTCGCTCGCGCCCGCGAGAACGTCGAGTGGCAAGGGGTTGACCAGCCCGCCGTCCGCGAAGATGGCCCCGTCCAGCGTCACAGGGGCGAACAGCACGGGAATGGCGATGCTGGCCGCGACCCGATCCTTGAGGTTGCCGCTGTCGAAAATCATGGCCTCCTGCAGCCGCATATCGGTTGCAACGGCGCGGAAGGGGATCTCCAGATCGGCGATGTCGTCCGGCATTCCTGTCGGCAAGACGAGATCGAGCAGCGCGCCGGCGTCGAGCAGGGCCGAGCGCATCGGCAGGACGTTCAGGAGGCGCTGGATCGGCTGGCTGCGTGCACCGAAAATCTGCCGGATCAGATAGAAGCGGTCACCGAGCGTTTCGACCATGTGGGCACGGATGCGGGCACCGCTGATCCCCGCCGCATAGGCCGACCCAATCAGCGCGCCGATCGACGTGCCAGCCACGATTGACGGGCGGATGCCCATCTCGTCGAGCACCTCGAGGACGATGACGTGCGCGATCCCGCGTGCACCGCCGCCGCCGAGCGCCAGCCCGATGCGCGGCTGCGGGCGCAGCGATGTCGACACTTCTCGTTCAGTCGGCGGAGGCATGAGACCTCACTCTGCGCAGCCATCGTCAGGTTGTCGTCGGATGTGCGGCAAGGAAATCCAATATCGCCGCCGCCGTCGCTGACGGGTTTTCCTCGGCGAGGAAATGACCAGAATCGATCTCGGTGCCGGTGACCGAGTCGGCCCAGGCCCGCCACACCTCGATTGGATCAAAGTGGCCTTTTGTCGGTGTCAGATACGACGCGGCCCAGAGCACATGCACCGGGGCCGCGATCCGGGCGCCCGCTTCGCGCGATTCTCGATCCGCCTGCCAGTCGTACGTGGCACCTGCGCGGTAGTCTTCACACATCGCGTGGATCCTTGCTGGGGCGTTGATTGCGGCTCGGTAGTGCGCCAGTGCGCCTGGGTCGAAGGCAGCGAGCGTCCTGTCCTTGGTCCAACTCGCCAGCGTATGATCGAGGTAGTATGTTGGATCGCTGCCAATCAGGGTCTCGGGCAGCGGTTCGGGCTGTGCGAGGAACGGCCAGTGATACGATTTGATCGCCGAACCGGCCCGCATCCGCTCCCAGTTGTCGATCGTTGCAATGATGTCGACGAGGATCACCCGTTCGATGGCCTCCGGCGTGTCGAGCGCCATCCGGTAGGCCACGCGGCCGCCGCGGTCGTGTCCCATCACCGTGAAACGTGCATGGCCAAGTGCACGCATCAGCGCAACGCCGTCCGCTGCCATTGTCCGCTTGGCATAGGTGATGTGATCGGCATCGCTTTGCGGTGCCGCACTCTGGCCATAACCGCGCAGGTCCATGGCGACGACCGTGTTGGTTTTCGCCAGCGTCGGCGCGATCCGGTGCCAGCAGGCATGCGTCTGTGGATAGCCGTGCAGGCAGAGCAGTGGCGGCCCGCTGCCGCCGACCCGGGCATGAAAGGACAGCCCATCGATGTCGATATGGTGTGTGGCAAAGCCGGCAAACAGTTCAGGCAGGTCGCTCATTGGGCTTTCTCCCGCTCGATGGCACGCCAGCCGATATCACGGCGACAGAAACCTTGCGGCCAATCGATTCGGCCGACGGCTTCGTAGGCCCGGGTCTGCGCTTCGGCCACGCTAAGCCCGCGCGCCGTGACGCTCAGCACGCGCCCACCGTCAGCGACAATCGCGCCATGCGTCAGCTTGGTGCCCGCATGAAATATAACGACATCGTCGAGCGCTTGGGCAGCCTCGAGCCCGCCGATCACGCTGCCCTTCTTCGGAGCATCGGGGTAACCATTGGCGGCCATCACCACCGTCAGTGCGATATCGTCGTGCCAGCGCAGATCGAACGTGGCGAGCGCGCCGTCGCAGGCCGCCAGCAACGCCGGCAGCAAGTCGGATTTGAGGCGCATCATAAGCACCTGGCATTCCGGGTCGCCAAACCGGGCGTTGTACTCGATCAGCTTGGGGCCCGCGTCCGTGATAATCAGCCCGGCATACAGCACGCCGACAAAGGGTGTGCCGCGACGCGCCATTTCGGCAACCGTCGGCCGGATGATCGTCTCCATGACCTGCGTATTGCGCGCTTCGGTCATCACCGGCGCCGGCGAATAGGCGCCCATACCACCGGTGTTTGGGCCGGTGTCACCATCGCCAACGCGCTTGTGGTCCTGTGCCGTGGCGAGCGCAAGCGCGTTTTTGCCGTCGACCAAGGCA
The DNA here is from genome assembly GCA_051010015.1 of Hyphomicrobiaceae bacterium. GTDB lineage: Bacteria > Pseudomonadota > Alphaproteobacteria > Rhizobiales > Hyphomicrobiaceae > CAJQQK01. Next base: position 47,832 of record JBPCVZ010000194.1, on the reverse strand, counting down.
AAGAAACTGGCCTCTTCGCCGACCATGAATTCCTCGATCACCACCTCGTGGCCTGCCGCCCCGAACGCGCCGTCGAAGCACGCATCGATCGCCGCCTCTGCCGCTTCGAGAGTTTCGGCGATCACAACGCCTTTGCCCGCCGCCAGGCCGTCGGCCTTGATCACCGTCGGCAACGCATACGCGGCAACGTAGGCCTTGGCGCTGGGTGCATCGTTGAAGCGCCCGTAGGCCGCCGTCGGAATTCCGGCCGTGTCACACAGCGCCTTCGTGAACGCCTTGGAGCCTTCGAGCTGGGCTGCCGCCGCGGATGGCCCGAAGCACTTGATGTCAGCCGCGCGGATAACATCGGCGAGTCCGGCGACCAGCGGCGCCTCCGGTCCGACGACGACCAGCCCGACATCGTGCGTTTTGCTAAAGGCGACCACGGCATCGTGATCGCCGACGTCGAGTGCGATGCATTCGGCAACTTGCGCGATACCGGCATTGCCGGGTGCACAATAGAGCTTGCTGAGCAGCGGGCTCGCGCTCAAGGCCCATGCCAGCGCGTGCTCGCGCCCGCCACCGCCGATCAATAGTACATTCATTGCGCCAGCTGTCCTCGTTGCGATCTTGACAGCGAGGGGCTTAGCAATATTTCGCGTAACGGGCCAGCGGTTCGACCGCCGCCATGAATAGACTTGAAGAAGACCGGACCCCCGCCCAGCGGATCGGGTCCATCCGGGTGTGACGTGCGCTATGCGCCCGTTTCGGTGCTTTTGGTTGTGCGCGAAAGAATGTCGTTGCACAGCGATTGCGTCAGCACGCTCTGGATGTCATCAGGCTCATCACTCGCAACGAATCGCAAGATCTCGGCTTTGACGCGCAGATCCGCCGGCGTCAGACAGGGCAATTCATGGCTCTGCCAGGCAACCTCAAGGAGACGCTCCTCGATCGGCTGGACGATCTCGTCGATTTTGTCCGCAAGTTCAGTCGATTGGATAACGTCAGCGAGGACGGCGGCACTCTTTTCCCTGACATCGGGGATCGTGTCGCGCAATTCGTCGAAGGCGGCACCGATTGCCTCGAGCGGTGTCGTGTCGAAGGCTCGCGTGACAGGCGCAATTGACGAGATGGCTTGTTTGTCCCTCGAATGCGCCGAAGGAATACGGCGGACAGAGGCGTGCAAATCGGGAAATTCACAGTCTGATTTTCCGTCTACGCAATCTGCAATCTTGTGGGCAAGCTTGGAAACGTTCGACAATGTCTCGCGCATCTCAGACGGTCCATGCGGTACCCCTCCCTTGGGTGCCTCATTTCGGAGATTTGGGTCGGTTTCTTGTCTGGTCATGCTGTCGTTAATCTCGCATTAAAACTGTTAGAAGTTTTGGTCTCAATGGTGAGAACGTTTTGCGCGTCTAGGACAACTTCCAACAATCTACGTCCACGCAAAGAGCCTTTTGATACAAAAAGTCTTCGCCAGTGAGACTTTCTGATCTGAAAAGCATTCTACCAACCTAACGTCATCGAACGAGATAACCTGACAAGATGAGAACATAAGATACTGAAATTAAACAAATTTGTTGATTTCTCATCCCCTTTGGTCCGTCGGGTTCGGCTTATGGCTCGGAAACCGCATTCGCCGAATGGGATTTCGCCTCTCTTCGATTCCCCTTTTGCGTCAGGTGTAAACCATTGCTTAGTTTCATAGTTGTGGACCGATTGAATTGAATCAATCGATATTGATAATTTAATCCATGCGTAATTCCGATCATTTGGCAATCAGCGGTCGTCTCCTGACTGTCTTCCTGACAGTCTATGACACGAATTCGGTCGGTCGTGCCGCTGAAGCACTGGATATCAATCAGTCAAGTGTCAGCCACAGCCTGGACAACTTGCGGACCATCCTGGGTGATCAGCTGTTCATCAAGCAGGGTCGTGGCATTACACCAACCGAGCGGGCCATCGCCCTGGCGCCCGAAGTGAGGTCCTTGCTTGCGTCCCTCGAAGGTATGATCCGCCGGTCGGACTATGATCCGATGTCAGACGACCGGGCTGTGAGGCTTGCTGGCAACGTCGATGCGCTGTCCTATTTGTTTTCCGAAGTACGCGATCGCCTCTTCGCGGCAGCTCCCAATCTGAAACTCCAGTTTATCGAGGCAGGCGCGCGCAACAGTTTTGAGCGACTCCTGGACCTGCGCCAAGCGGACGTCGTCGTCGGAGCGCGGGCGCTGAATTATTCCGGCGCCCTGATCTCCGAGGAGCTTATGACCTCCCGCATGGTTTGCTATACCGATCGCAATGTACGCAAGTCGATCCGATCACTGAGAACCTACGTCTCTGCGCGCCACGCGGTCGTTGATTTCGGCGCGCCGGGCAAGAGTATCGTCGACGAGGCGATGGAGGTGCATAGCGTGCAGAGAAACATCGCACTGCGCGCGCCGAGCTTCCACGTGCTCGGGAAGATGGTCGAGGGTACGGACCTCGTCGCGACGATGCCCGAGTATCTCGGTAAGACCGTGTTTGCCTCGTTCGCGAAATCGCGGCCGCCGCTGCCTATTCCCGACGTCAAGGTCGATATGGTCTGGCACCGGCGTTCGGATCGTTCGGCGCGCAACATCTGGCTCAGGGAACTGATCAGATCCTGTGCAGATGTCTTGTGATCACCGATTGGGCAATTCCAGCTTGAGCGTCACTTCGCCAGATGCTTGATGGATGTAGCGCCCGGTCTCGATAAACCCATAACGCTGGTAAAACCTGCGCCCGATCGCATTGCGCTCGAAGACCTCGAGATGCAGCGCTCCTTTGCGCGCGATGGCGTGGTCTACCAGCGCCTTGCCGAGCCCTTTGCCATGCCAGGCCGGCTCCAGGAAGAGCCCGCCGATCTCCTGGTCAAGCAGCGCGATGAAGCCGACGGCGTCGCTGTGCGCTTCCATGACGAACGTTTCGGCATGGGGCAGATAGAGCGTGCGGATATCCACGCTAACGCGGGCGACGAATTCAGCCGAGAGAAACGGTTGCGATAGCGCATTGGCCGATTGCCAGATTGCAACGACGGCATCGGCATCTTCAGGGCGATAGTCTCTGATCATGCCGACTTCTTCCAACGGCAGCAAAGTTATCCGCCGCACGGCCGACACGACGCGCTCAATTCGCCGCCTTCGGGCAGTCACCGCTGACACAGTCAAACCGATCGGCAGGCACAGTGATGTTCTCGCTATCCGGTGGCGCAATCACATAGCTGACCCTGTTGTATTTCTTGAGCACCCCGGAAATCTCATAGGAACTGCCCTTGAGGCGGAGTTTTACGGTCCTCTTGGCCGGGGCGGGCGCCTTGCTCCGGGGCCGAACTGTTTTGCTGGCTGGCTTCGCCGTGACAGCCTTGCGTGGCAGCGGTGCTTGTCGCGCCGGCCCAGCAGGGGAGCCTTGCGCGCGCTGCGTTGCCTGAGGGCGCCGAGCCGGGCGTGGCACGGGTACCTTTTTGATCGTCACGCGTGGCACGCGTGTCTCGAGCGCTTGCTGCTGGCCATTGACACAGAACGTCGCCGTCACCAGGCAGCGAAAACCCGCCTTGATCGCCCCAAAGCTGAAATAGGGCGTACACATAACGGTTTCATTTTTGGAGTTGATCGCGCCCTCGCCTGACCAACCGCGCTCTGTCAGCTTCTCGACCGCGTACTGTTTCAGCTTCGTGCGGGCGGCGGTGGTCGCATCCGTCCGATTGAGTGCCACATCGGAGAGCGGTAGCCGCGTACACAAGGTAGCTTGAGCGACAGAACTCGTCAGGACGAAACCGACGGCGACGCCCAACGTGGTAGATCGGATACGCATAATCTTTGACCCATAACTCAACTCGTCACGCATCTGCCACATCGACAAACATACATCGGGGGGTGATGGATCGCAATCGCCGGACCGGTCGTATCGCCGCTTTCAACGATTGCATGTGACCGGATCGCATGCGTGTGATCGTTTTGCTCGACCTGAGCCTCAATGCCGTTGCGTGCGCGCCGACAACCAGGTCGCGTTCGATCATCGGCACGTGCGGATCACTTCGTGGCAAGGCCGGCTTTCGTCAATATCGTCACGTTCAACAGGCCGCCGCGGCCATCCTTGTTCGCCTTCGAGAACAGAAAAACCTTGAGGTCGGCGTTGCCGCCGGCCCAGGTCGTCGTCAGCAGATCGCCCTCCGGGACATCCTTGCTGGCAGGGGCTTTGCCAGCCAGCTTTTGCATGTTGGCGCCGAACACCTTGGCGTCGTTCAACTCATCGAGGACCATCATGCACGATGTCGCCTTGCCATCACCGAGCCCTGGAAACGTCTTCTTCATCTTGTCATTGAGCGGCGATTGCACGATCGCAACACGGAACACGCGCTCGCCGACCTGCGCGTCCCAGCCTTCCAGCACCTCGGGAGACTGAATCGTCGTGAAACGTTTCAGGTCATCGCTGCCAATCGAGCGCCACGCCAGCTTCCGCGCCATATCGCGGATCTGATCCAGCTTGGGCACCTGCGCATAGCAGACGCGATTGAAGACGAACACCGGATCGGTGTCTTCACCAGCTGCATGACCAGGTGTTGCGGCGGGCAGTCCTGCTGCCGCCAGCAGGCCCGCTATTGCCGCAAGCCATAATCTTCGTTTGATCCGTCCGATTGTCGTCATGTCGCAGCCTTGCCGGTTTGATCCGCTCAACGTTCGAGAGCCTGTCGTTGAATTGCGGCCACACTACAAATCGGCCCGTCAATGGCAACGCGACGCATTTGTCGCTTGCGCGCCGTTACAACCTGGCGGTGGCGTTCTCGTTGGCCGACAGGAAGTCAGCCAGCAGGTCGAAGACCAGGCGTATGCGCCGGCTGGTATGCAGTTCACGATGGGTGGTCAGCCACACGGGAAAGACGAACGGATCGATCTCCTCAAGCACGCGTTCGACATCGCGAAACTGTGCCGCGATCTGTGTCGACATGATCGCGATGCCGAGCCCGTGACGCGCCATCTCCCACGCCACGACACCGGCGGCGGAAGTCAGGCGAAAATTGTCCTTGGTCAAGCCCAGGTCGAGCGGCTGCAAATATCCCAGCATGCGATCGATGTCGCCGAAGCCGATAAACTGATGCTCGGCCAGTCCGCCCGCCACGGTTGGCCGGCCGTGCGCCTTCAAGTAGCTCGGCGCGGCAAAGAAATGCGCGGTATCCTCGCGCACGCGCCGGGCGATCAGATCCGGTTGCTCCGGGCGGACATGGCGGATCGCGATATCCGCTTCGCGCCGCAGCAGGTCGCTGATGTCATTGGTCGCGACAACGTCGATTGCCAGCAGCGGTGCCACCGCACGCAACTCCTTCAGGACGGGCGGCAGAACATAGGCCGACATCATGTCCGACGCCGTGATCCGCACCTGGCCTTCGACGACCTGGGACTGGCCGGAAGCCGTCAGCGATATCCGGTTTGCCGCCTCCGCCATGGTGCGAACATGCTCGAGCAACTCGATGCCTGCCTGTGTCAGGCTCAGCGATCGCCCGACCCGCTCGAACAGCAACACGCCGAGTTGGTTTTCGAGTGCCGTGACCTGACGCCCGAGCGTTGGCTGGGTGAGACCGAGCGCACGCGCGGCGGCCGACAGCGAGCCTTCTTCCGCCGTCACCAGGAAGGCACGTGCCTGATTCCAATCAAAGGCGATCGATGTCCAATTCATGCATTTTTGTATAGCAGACCAACGCATTCCAGCAATTTATCTTTGTGATACGCATGGATATGTCTGCATCGAACAAGGAGATTCATGATGCAGCAGACCGCTACGTTTTGGGACAAGGTCGCCGACAAGTACGCCAAGTCCCCGATTGCCGACATCGATGCCTACAACAACACGCTGGGACGTACGCGAACATATCTGAAGACGACCGATCGCGTTCTCGAGATCGGCTGCGGCACGGGATCGACCGCGCTGCTGTTGGCCCCCGGCGTCGAGCACATCGTCGCCAGCGATATCTCAACGCGCATGATTGAGATCGCATCGCGCAAGGCCGCGGATCAGGGCGTGTCGAACGTCACGTTCACCGCTGCCGATCTATTCGACAGCGCACTCGACCAGGGCCCCTACGATGCCGTCCTCGCGTTCAACCTTTTGCACCTTGTCGAAGATGCGCCCGGCGCGATCCGGCACATCCACGGTTTGCTGAAACCGGGCGGTGTGTTCATTTCCAAGACCGTGTGCCAGCCGGGCAAAGGCGCGCCGCTCAAATTCCGGCTGATCAAGCTGCTGCTTCCGCTGATGCAGTGGCTCGGCAAAGCCCCATACGTGAACTTCATGACACCGACTGAATTTGAAGCACTGATGACGGCACAAGGTTTCAAAGTTGTTGAATCGGGCGACCGGCCGCCGCCAAGTCGTTATATCGTCGCGATGAAGTCGTGACGGTGCGGACTTGACCGTCGGAGGCGCGTGCGCAACAGGTTGACCATCTCATTCCTGGTGAAAGCATCCTATGCCGATTATCGAGTTCGACACCTTCGTCATCTTCTTTGCCGCCGCTCTTGTCATTGCCGTCTCACCCGGCCCTGGCATTCTTTATGTCTCAGCCCGCACGTTGGCCGGGGGGCGTACGGCCGGCTTGGCCTCGAGCTTTGGCACCAGCCTCGGCGGCATGGTCCACGTCATCGGTGGTGCGATCGGCCTGTCGGCATTGGTGATGGCGAGTGCCGAGGCGTTCACACTGCTCAAGTTGATCGGCGCGGGCTATCTGATTTGGCTCGGCATCAAGGCATTTCGCGAGGCAGCAGTTGTCGAGCCCATCGAGATTGCGCGCAAGAGCGCCCGACACGCGTTTCGCGACGGCATCATTGTCGAGGCCTTCAACCCGAAAACCGCGGCGTTCTTCTTGGCGTTCATTCCCCAGTTCATCGATCCGGGCCAGAGCGTCGCCGCGCAATTCGTCGTGCTCGGTGTGGTTTCGGTGACGCTCAACACGCTCGCCGACATCGTTGTCACCTATTCCGCCGCCCAGGCACGTGCCGGCATGGAGCGGCGTCCGCTGCTGATCCAGAGGTTGCGCCAGGGCAGCGGGGTCATTCTGTGCGGATTGGGGACGGTGCTCCTGTTTGCGCGCCGATCGAGCTAGAGCGCCGGGCAAGCCACCGCACACTTCAAAGTGACTTTCCGGTGAGGCAACGCACGGATAGCTTTCTGCCGCGCACCGCGGCCTTCCGGACAGGATTTCAATGATGCACCTTCGCACGGCAGTTCTCGTCGCTCTCGGTCTGATCTTGGCGACGGCAGCCGTCGCGGCCCCAAAACCCAAGCCCGGCGCCAAGGCCAACCGCTTGCTCAACGCCGCGTCGCCTTACCTGCGCCAGCACGCCTACAACCCGGTCGACTGGTACGAGTGGGGGCCCGAGGCTTTCGCCAAGGCCAAGCGCGAGAAAAAGCCGATCTTCCTGTCCGTCGGATACGCGACCTGTTACTGGTGCCACGTCATGGCGCGCGAAAGCTTCGCGGATGCGGATGTCGCCAAGCTGCTCAATGCCCACACCATCCCCGTCAAGGTCGACCGCGAGCGCCGACCGGATGTCGATGCGACCTACATGCTGGCGACGGAGCTCATTGCGCAGCGTGGCGGCTGGCCAAACTCCGTTGTCCTGACGCCGGACCTGAAACCGTTCTTCGGCTTCGGCTACGTGCCGCGCGACCAGTTCAAGGACATGATCAAGCAGGTCGCCACGGGCTGGCGGGAACAACGCCCCGTCATCATCGCCGATGCCGAACGTCTCTCCGATATTATCGCGCAGGCCATGAACCGCCGTGCCAACAACGTCGCGATCACGCAGGCCGTGCTGCGCCGCGCCAGCATGCACATCCTTGCGCGCTTCGATGTGTTCAACGGCGGCCTCGGCACGGCACCGAAGTTTCCGCAGGAGAACATCATTCAGTTTCTGCTGCACCGCGGCGAACGCGACGACGACAAGGTATCGCTCGACGCCGCCCTGCTGACGCTCGACAACATGATCCGTGGCGGCATCCATGACCACGTCGCCGGCGGCTTTCATCGCTACGCGACGGACAACGCCTGGGCGATCCCGCATTTCGAAAAAATGCTCTACAATCAGGCGCTGACCACGCGGGCCCTGCTCAAGGCCTATGAGCTGACCGGCGAGCGGCGCTACGCCGAGGCCGCTCGCGCTGCGCTCGACTTCGTACTGCGTGACATGATGACGGCGGCCGGCGGCCTGGCATCCGCCTTCGATGCCGAGACCGACGGCAAGGAAGGGCTCTTCTACATGTGGAGCGACGCCGCCTTCAAGGCCGCGCTCGGCGCCGACGCGGCGTTCGGTGCCGCGATCTTCGGCGTCACCGGTGACGGCAACCACGAGGGCCTGAACACGTTGCGCCTGGTCGCGCCGGTCGGCGAACTCGCTGCCGCACAAAAGATGACGCGCGATGCGTTCGAGAAGCGCTACGGCCAGGTCCTTGCCAAGCTCGGTAAGGCGCGCGCGACCCGCAAACCGCTGATCCGCGACGACAAGATCGTCGCCGGCTGGAACGCACTCATGGTCCGCGTCCTCGCGCGCGCTTCGGTCGTCCTGGATGAACCGCGCTATCGCGCCGCCGCGCTGCGCGTTCAAACCTTCATCAACGATAAGCTCGGCGGCGCCAACGGTGACCTCAAGCGCGCTTACTATGATGGTGCGGCAAGCCTCGAGGCAACGCAAACCGACTATGCCTTCAGCGCCCTCAGCGCCCTCGCGCTCTACGACGTTACGCGCGACAAGCAGTGGCTGGCCAATGCCGCCCGCTTGGCCGAGAAGATGGTCGAGCGTTTCGCCGACAAGACGGCTGGTGGCCTGTTTCTCACCCGCACGGCGACCGGTTTCACGCGCACCAAGGAGATCGACGACAGCACGATCCCATCCGGCAACGCGGCCGCACTCGAACTATTCGCCCGCCTGGCGCAGCGCACGCAGGACGTGCGGTGGCCTCAGCACGTGCTCGCACAGCAGGCGGCCTTGTCCGGCATCGCCGTTGCCGAACCTGTCAGCCATGCCGCGACGCTGCTAGCCGCCGACATTGCCACGCGGGGTGAGACCGGCCCACGACAAGCCGCCGCGCACGGTGCCCTTCACGTGACGGCGAAGCGCCTCGCAACAGGCAACGGTGTACGTGTGCGCATCCAGCTTGCGCCCGGCTGGCACATCAACTCGGTGACACCGAAGCAGGACTTTTTGCTACCCACCAAGGTTCGTGTCGAAGGGCTCGAGCGCGATGCGATCACGTTTCCCGAGGCGATTGAACGTAAACTCGGCTTCCATGACGAACCGCTCTCGCTCTACGAAGGCGCCGTCGATATCCGCCTTGCCCTGCCGCAGGGTGCGGCTGGCCGTGCGGCACGGCGCATGACGCTCGACCTGCAGGCCTGCAGCGACCGCATCTGCCTCGACCCGCAGGTCGTCAGGCTGCTGCTGCCGGCGGCGCAGTCACCGCGCTCCTGAACCTGTGACAGCGATCCCGACCGGGCGCGATCACGCGGCGAACGTCAACCGTGCACTGATTTAACTGGTTAGGAGCTTTGCCGGCATCCGCTGCCGCATCGCGTCAATGAATTGGTGCCCGAGCCGGGCATCGGCACGAAGACGTCTCGTGCCATGGGGCATTCCCGGATTGCCGATCCAATTCTCGCGAAACGCCTGCTAGAGCCGCGAGCCAAAATCAGCAAGGCGTTCCCGCCGTCGGCACCGCCGCGCTCCAGAGCAAATTGATCGCGTTGGATCAGCCGGCGATATCTTTGGATCAGTCGGATGACTTGCCGGAAAACTCGCGAAAGGAGATCAGACGCTTTTGCTTGGTGCACCACAGCTGCAGCCCGGCGTACTGGAAGCTTTCAATCAGTGTAATTCGCTTGACGTCGGCCAATTCCGGGTAGTCCTTGAGCACGTCTCCGAGCCTGTAGTAGGGGATCCGCGCGCAGAGGTGGTGCACATGGTGCACACCGATATTGGCCGTCAGCCAGCGCAAGCCGCGTGGCAGGTCATAATGCGAACTGCCGTGTAGCGCTGCATCGTGGACGTTCCAGTCCTCGGTCGCTTCCCAATGCGCGTCCTCGAACTGGTGCTGGATGTAGAACAGCCAGACACCAATGCTCGACGCCAATAACACGATCGGGAGATGGACCATGAAGAAGGCCTGTGCACCGACCAGCCAGACCATCAGCAGGACGAAAGCAGCAATGCCGACATTGGTCGCCATGGCGCTGAACCAGAACTTGAGGTTGCTCCAATAACCCGCGGGCAGCCGATGTGCGACGAAGAATTGCCAGGCCGGTCCAATTCCGAAGAGAACGATCGGGTGCCGGTACACGCGGTATTTCAGGCGGCTCCATGGTGACAGGGCACTGTATTCGTCGACCGTCAATGTCAGGATGTCACCATAACCACGCTCGTCGAGATTGCCGGTGGTGGCATGGTGCGTCGCATGGCTGCGCTGCCAGATGTCGTAGGGCGTCAAGGTCAGGACGCCGAGCGCGCGTCCTACCCAATCGTTCGTCGCGCGCTTGCGGAAAAAAGAGCCATGGCCGCAATCGTGCTGGATCAAAAAGAGGCGCACGAGGAAGCCGGCGGCAGGAATGGCAATAACAAGCGTGAGCCAGATACTGACCGACAAGGCCAGCCAGGCCAGTACCCACAGCACCACGAGCGGTCCGGCGGTAACGGCCAATTCGAGAATGCTGCGGGACAACCGTGGTTTGCGATACGCGTTCAACACATTTAGCCAATCCCGCGCCACCAATGGAGGTTTCGGCGGGTCTATTCGTTGAAGCATATGTGGGTTCCGTTAGGGTCCGGTTGTTGCGTTGGCAGAGAAGATTGTCGGTGCCTATACCGTCCGGTTGCATTTCCAAGCGGACTTGTACGCGACTCGCGGGCACACTCACTTGCGCAGAAGCATCGGCCAACTGCAAGCATCATCAGGCCACGTCTTGAGATGACCTTGTGACCGATGCGCAATAAGCACAGAATAACTGCGTTTATAAGAGCATAGCATGTCCGGCAAAGGTGTCGCTATCAAGATGCTCATTTTCCGTTGAGAGGAGACTATATCTTCAATCGTTGTAGAATATCGTTTTGCACGGCGCGGACCTCCGGTGGCCAGGCCGCCGTTTTCGATTCAATCAGATTGGCCTGCGATTGCAGAATGGTGCCACCGTCGATCAATTTCAGACCGTTGGCCTTGAGCGTCGCGCCGCTCGAGGTGATATCGACAATAAAGTCAGCGGTTCCGGCTGCAGGCGTCCCCTCGGTGGCTCCGAGGCTTTCGACGATGCGATAGTCACTGATACCATGAAAGGCGAAGTGGCGGCGCGTCAGGTTCATGTACTTGGTTGCAACCCGCATGCGACGATCATGTTTGCGGCGGAACGCCATTGCCACCTCGTCGAGATCCTCCATGCGGCGCACATCAATCCAACACGTCGGCACCGCGACGACGACATCGGCATGGCCGAAATCAAGCTCGTTCAGGAACCGGACACGCCCTTCGGCGTCTGAAATCTCTTCACGGACCAGATCCTCGCCGGTCACGCCCAGATGGACACGCCCCGTTCGCAGCGCATTGGCTATTTCGGACGCTGAGATGAACGCTATTTCGACATTCTTCATGTCAACGATCTCGCCGCGATAGCCGCGTTCACTGCCGGTTTTGCGCACGGCCATGCCAGCCTCCGCCAGAACGTCGATCGTCGCTTCCATCAGTCGGCCCTTCGAGGGCACAGCAAAGATGAGGTTGCTCATGGTTTTTCAGGCCTCGCCGCGCACGACCGAGAGAAGGCGCTCGGTGTGGATCATGGCGCCCATCGCGGGCACGTCGACCGTGGAGCCGACCGCTCGCATCAGTTTGTCGTAACGCCCGCCGCCGGCAATCGGGCTTTCGCGACCGAGCGTCGGCACCGTTATCTCAAAAACGAAGCCGGTGTAGTACTCAAGATTGCGCCCGAACTCGGCGGAAAACACCAGCTTGCCGATATCAATCCCGGCATCGGACATGCGCTGCAAACGGCGTTGATAGACATCAAGCGCGCCGGATATATCAATATTTGATCCTTGCATCAGATCGCGAAGCCGGGCGCCCGCCGCGCGCGCCGGCGCCGATACATCGAGATAGTGTGTAATCAACTCGGCAACGCTGGCCGGCAGCGCTTCGCTCGAGCCGTCTTCGACCATGTTCATGATGTTGCGGGTGATCTCCGCAACCGTGCGACTGCCGATCATTTCCATGCCGTGGTCGTGCATATAGGTTTCGACCGCCCGCTCGCTCGCCTTGGCATCGCCCGGCTCGATCTGGCCAAGCAGCGCCGGCGGCAGGCCCTGGGTCGTTGAGCCCGGGCTTGAAACAAGCCGGTGCAACTCGTCGCGAAAGGCGACCGGGCGCCAGAACTGGCTTTTGAGGCGACCGCGCCAGCGTTCCGGCATTTCGATGGCGTCAAGCAACGCGTTGAAGAGGCCAAGGTCACCACATCGGATTTCGTAGTCGTCGACGTCGGCCTCTTTGAGGGCTCTGAGGATCGTTCCGATCACCTCGGTTTCAGCCTTGTCGCGCGCATTCATGCCGAAATGTTCAATTCCGGCCTGGCGGAATTCCCGCGGATGTGCCGCATCGCCGCCGTTCGGCTGGAAGCGAAAGGCCGGGCCGTTGTAGCAGTATCTTGCTTGCGCATCCCCACGACCGTGGCGCTGCCAATGCAAACGACAGGTCGGCACGGTGAGGTCCGGGCGCAAGCACAATTCAGCGCCTTCCTGGTCGGTGAACACATAGGTGCGGCCACGCAACTCTTCGCCGATCACGTCGAGGAAGATATCGGCCGGCTGAATGATCGCCGGGGCAACGGCTTCGTAGCCGTCGGCCGTGAAGGTTGCCATGAGGTCGCGCGCCTGGGCCTCGAGGGCCTCGAATTTGCGGGCTGTCTCTGCGTTCATCGGGCCGGTGCCTCGGCACTGTAACGATCGAGTACGGCTTGAACAGCTTCGACCAGCTCCGCCTCCGGCACGGAGATCTGTGCCGGACGCTCCTTGCGCCAGATATCGGCATCCTCGATACCTTCGGAGAGACGCAGGCCTTCCGCCAAATCCTTGATCTGCACTTCGCCGGCCGCGATTTCATCGCCGCCCTGGATCACGACGCACGGAGCCCCACGCTTGTCGGCATACTTCATCTGCGCCTTCATGCCCGACGTACCAAGATACATTTCGGCACGAATCCCGGCCGCCCTCAGCTGCTGCACCATTTGCTGATAGCGTGGCTGTTGACCGCGATCCATGACGAGCACGACAACAGGCGCAAGGACTGTGCTGCTTGCCTGCCGGTCAAGGTGGGCAAGTGCCGCCTGGAGCCGCGAAACACCCAGCGAAAAGCCGGTGGCAGGCACCCTTTGCCCGGTGAAGCGGGCAACAAGATCATCATAACGTCCACCACCGCCGACCGAGCCGAAACGAACCAGTTCGCCGTCTTCATTTCGCGCTTCAAAAGTGAGTTCGGCCTCAAACACGGGACCGGTGTAGTAGTCCAGTCCACGAACGATCGAAGGGTCGATCATGACGCGGTCTTCGTCGAACCCGGCAGCACTCAGCAATGCATCGAGTTCACCAAGCTCAGCAGCCCCGTCCCGCCCGATCTCACTCTCCCCGACCAGATCGGCCAAGGCCGCGACGGTCTCGCGACGTGACGGCCGGCCGCTTTCCAGAAATCGAAGCGCCGTGTCAATCGCCTGATCCGTAAGACCGGCACCCGCGGTGAAGTCGCCTGACTCGTCCTTGCGCCCCGGCCCCAACAACTGGCGCACTCCTTCCAGGCCCAGGCGATCCAATTTGTCCAGCGCACGCATGACGGTCAGGCGGCGACCCGCATCATCTGGTCCAGTTCCGTCAATTCCGATGCCCTCGAGAATGCCGTCGAGGACCTTGCGACTGTTTACCTTGATCAGATACTGGCCGCGATCAATGTCCAACGCCTCCATTGTATCGGCGGCCAGCATGCAGATTTCCGCATCAGCGGCGATATTATCCGTTCCGACTGTGTCAGCATCGAACTGCATGAACTGTCGAAACCTCCCGGGCCCAGGCTTTTCGTTTCGCCAGACGGGCCCCCACGTATAGCGCCGATAAGGCTTCGCGATGTCCTGATAATTTTCCGCAACGTGACGAGCTAGCGGCGCGGTCATGTCGTAGCGCAGGCTCATCCATTGCTCGTCTTCGTCCTGCAACGAGAAAACGCCAGCATTGGGCCGATCGGTATCCGGCAGGAATTTGCCAAGCGCGTCCGTGTATTCAAACGCCGGCGTCTCGATCGGCTCGAAACCGTAGGCCTCGTAAACCCTACCAATCTTCCTGATCATCGCCTGCGTCTGGCGAATCTCTTCGGCGGCAATGTCCCGAAACCCTTTAGGCAGCCGTGCCTTGGGGCGATATTTCTTTATCTTCTTGGCCATGTTGCGAAACTTTCGGAGATCGCTGCACGATGATCGCAGATCCCTGCTCGACGGGATTTTGGCGGGCTTTATAGATGATGCGGGACCAACCGGAAAGGTTGCTTCTTCTCCTGCTTTGCCCTACCGGACTGACAATCAATTCGTTCGTGGCTGTTGCGCCGCCGCACAAGAGCCCATCAGACCCGAATGGAAGCAATTGTGATGCCAAGCGGTGAGCCGACCTGCAGGAGAACGATGCATATTCATCGCCGGTGCTGCGGGCAAGCCGTTCGGCGCCCATGAGAATTTCCTGGGCGGCCGCCGTTTGCGAACCCATTCGATGTTCGTGTTCGAAACATCGACACGAAGATGGGCCGGGCGGATTTGCCCGATCTCGGCGCATCCTGTCTCATCCGAAACACCGCTATGCATTTCGATGGCCCACTTGATCTCGGACCAAATCCGCTCGGCAGAATGCTTCCATCTGAGTCTGAAGGGCTCTAGGCGCGGATATAGTCTTCGACATCCAGCGGCGGCGGCCCGGGTACATCCGTAATATCGCCCGCGAGCGCCTCGAGCCCGCTTGGCACCGGTCCGCCGTGGGCCCAGTCGAGCAACTCGACGGTATGCACAACCGGAGTACCGATGGCTGGCTCGATATGCTTCAAGCAGGCTATGCTTTCGGTTGCGATCACGTCGGGTCGCTTCGCCAGGATATGGTTCACCTTGCGATCGCGCAAAGCCTCGGCAATCTCCGGCTCCCGAAAGGCATAGGTGCCGCTTGCACCGCAACAAAGACCGTCATCGTCCAGTTTGATCACCGTAAACCCTGCCTCGTGAATGAGGTTTGCCGGCATATCGACGACGCCCTGGCCGTGTCGAAGGCGGCAAGGCGCCTGATGGACCACTTTGAGGGATGACCAGCGCCGCGGCGGGCCAAGCCCGCGCTCGCTGAGAAATTCCGTAACATCCTTCGCCAGCGCTGCAATCTCAATGGCCTTTGTCGCGTACGCTGGATCATCACGAAGCAGATGAGGGTAATCTTTGACGGCCAATCCACACCCAGCCGCATTGAACACGATGGCGTCGACCGCTTCTCGTGACAGGAGCTTGGTCCACGCGTCGATGTTTGCGCGGGCGAAGCCTTTGCTGGCTTCCATGTCTCCGATTTCGCTGGTCGTCGCACCGCAGCAGCCAGCACCGGCTGCGACCTGTACGTCGATACCGCTGCGCGCGAGCAAACGGATCGTCGAGTCATTGATGCCCGGCCGCAGGACTTGCTGGGCACAGCCTGCGAGCAGAATGACGCGCCCGCGCCGCTCACGCGTCGTTGCAGCCGTGCCGGGCCCGGAAAAGGCTGCTCTGCGACCGCTGGCATTGGGCGTAGCGGCGGCAAGGGCGGCGAGGTCCCGCATCGAAACCCAGCGCAGGGCACGACTGATCCGCGATGCCAGCGGCGCCATCTTGATGAGCCACCGAAGGCGGTCGGGAAATGGGACGATGGTCGCTGCTGTCCAATAGGAGAGGCGCTCCTTGAATGTCGGTGTTGTGACATCGCGAAGATAGGCTTTCGCGTGTCCGATCAGGTGACCGTAGTCCACACCGGTCGGGCAAGCCGTGACGCATGCCATGCATGACAAGCAACGCCCAATGTGACGGCGCTCTTCCTCGGTTGGTGGCACGCTCGATGCAGAACGTGCGAACATCTGCTCAACCAGACGAATGCGGCCGCGCGGACCATCTCGCTCATCGCCCTTCAGCAGAAAGGTCGGGCAGACCGCATTGCAAAGACCGCAATGAACGCAGCTTGCCGCGATATCGGCAACCTCGGATGCCGGTGATCCGAATTGAGGGGGCGGTATTCCGGGGCTGTGAGCCAATGAACCAATAACCTCAAATTAGATGCCGGAGTACAGCCGGCCGCGGTTGAGGACGCCGGCCGGGTCGAAGACTTGCTTGAGGCGTTTCGTCATCAATTCGACCCCGGAATGCATTGGCTCGAAGACATCGATCGACGCCTTTACCTCGTCTGGGGCCCGGACCAGCGTGGCGTGACCGCCGGAAGAGGCAATCACACGCCGAATCTCCGTCGCACCCGCGTCAGCCGATGGCGGAACTTCCAACCAGATCAGGCCGCCTGACCAATCATAGAATGCATCAACCTGCATATAGCGCCTGATACCCGAGACCACCTCAAACGCTTTGGACGGTAACGTCGAAATTCGCCAGAGCGGCGTCTCGCCGAACGGCAAGACCGACAACAATCGCAACTCATGCCAAAATGACAACGAATCTTCATGTCCCAGCACGTGGAGTTCGCCGTAGGCGTGCAGAGCATCCTTGAGGCCGGCCAGCCGGGCGCCAGACGATGCCGATGCATTTTCCAAACGCAATGCGGTTACGGACCGGTTTTGGTTTCGAAGAGCTTCAAACCACAGCCGGGAGGCAATGCGCGGCTCAAGATGGACTGTTCCGGTGACGCCGTAAGGTGTCGCCAGAGCACCTGACATTGCTTCGATCGCAATCTCTTCGGAGAGCCCGAAAATGACAATCGTGTCGGTTTGCTCAGGGATTGGCAGGAGTCGAAGCGAGATCTCGACGAGAGCGGCAAGCGTGCCCCAACTGCCTGTGAGCAAGCGTTTCAGGTTCAATCCGTCGCTGCCACGCGCAACGGCGCCCCCGGTTTGGATGACTTCGCCGGTTCCCGCGACCGCTTTAATGCCGACCACGCAGTCTCCGATTCCAAAGCCCGATATGCGCCGACTACCCGCCAAGTTAGTGGCAACGACGCCACCAATCGTTGCGCGGCCGGGCTCATCGCCAAAAACGGACGCAAAGTCGACGGGCTCGAACGCCAGCATCTGTCCGCGGGCGTGAATTTCACGCTCGATATCTGCGATCAGGCAACCGGCCTGGACGGTGATGATGCGCTCTTGAGGGTCGTAAGACCGGATCCCGCGCAAGACGTGGGTCGATATCGTATCGGCAGCAGAGCGCGGACGGCCAAAGTCGGCCTTGGTCTGGCCACCAATGATTTCGACGGGGGTGCCGTTGGCCGTTGCGTCCGCGAGACAAGACGCCAATTCCCAATCTGCAGCAGGCCGCAAAACGGAGTTCAAAAGCTCTTTCTCCCCGCATCCTCAGAGTGCAATCCAACCAACAACGGCCTGTTACCCTCGGTTCATCGTTTCAGGCCTGCGCATGCGTCGCCTGTTCGGCGAGCGGGTAGACCTTGCCGTTATTGAGCAGCCATTCCGTGTCGAACGCTGATTTGAGGCGCAAATGCAGGTTCATGTCGTGGGCCGCAAGCTTATACGTCAACGCGTCACGTTTCGCGATGCCTATCCCGTGCTCACCGGCCAATACACCATCGATTTCGCGCGTCATGCGCGCAACATCCGCCATGGCCTCGGAGACTCGAGCAACCTCATCCGGGTTCGCTGAGTCATACAGAAACACCGAGCGCACGATACCTTCCAGCGCCCGGCACATACTAGCACCGCCAAGATTGTGATGCGCTGCAATATCGCCGATTTTCGACATCGATTCCGCCAACCGCGATGGCGGTACTGCAATGTCAACACATTGAACAGTTCCGAGCCGACCCAGTGCCGTGAACGCGGCATCAAATGCATGCCAAATACGATCGATATGCGCGACATCGGCAACGTCCACCTGCGCCGTTGGAGCAGCATTCTCAGCACGCGACAATACCGTTGCGCCGAGCGCTGCAACGTCGTCCTCGCCGCCTTCGATTTCGATCGCGAGCAGTGCATCAACATCGCGCGGTAGCGCCGCATTCGCAAAGTCCTCGCAAACGTTGACGACCTGCCGATCGAAGACCTCCATGGCCGTTACCGCGACACTCGTCGCGATCTGGCCGGCACAGGCGATGGCTGCCGACATACTCTGAAAACCGAGCAAAATGACACGGCGAGCCGGTGGCTCGGGAACAAGGCGCAGCGTCGCTTCAACGACAACACCAAGCAGACCTTCGGAGCCGACGACGAAACCGACGAGATCGAGGCCGGATGACTCAAGCTCGCCGCCACCAAGCTCGATCACTTCGCCGTCGATCAGGGCCAGCTTCAGTGCCAAGACGTGCTGTTCGGTGGCGCCGAAGCGTACGGCGCGGGCACCGCCAGCATTGGTTGCGATATTGCCGCCGATTGTCGTTGCGCATTTGCTGGCCGGGTCGGGTGCATAGCGCAGCCCCTTTCCAGCAGCAGCGGTGGAGATGGCCGCGGTGGATATGCCAGCTTCGACGCGCACCAGACGATTGTCTGGGTCAAGCTCGAGGACTCGGTTCATCAATGAAAGGCACAAGACGATACCGTCCGCCGCGCCGACGGCGCCGCCGACGAGGGATGTCCCCGCGCCGCGCGGGAACACTTTCAGGCCCGATTCGTAGCAAAACCGGAGCACCTGCGTGACTTCACGGACGTTTCCTGGAAGGACAACCGACAAGGGTTGCCCTGCGTGCCCGCCAAAGGCGTCGACCGCGTAAACGCCACAGCCCTGTTCATCTTCGATGACGCGTCCAACGGTAACCATCCGGCTCAAAGCGGAAACAAACTCGTGCCGTCGCATTACTGTAGCTCGATTGGCCACCGGCACAACGATCGCATCCATCTCAACCCCCGATTCGACACCGTCCGGTTTTAGCGTCCGGAACACCGCCACGCCAACATTAAGTGCAACTCCATCTTTGCTTTGAGATGCCATTCATCAACGATATGCATAAACAATAAATCCATTTCATTGAAGGCAAGACACACTTTCGTCTATTGTGTCATAATAAATTTTATGGAGAAGGTCCTTGTCCGAACTCAGGAAGAACCATCCAAAGGAACTCAACGTGACAGCGATTAGCGATCTTGACATATTCGCGCGCGTCGCAAGAACCGGCAACATGTCTGCGGCCGGTCGCGAGATGGGCTTATCGCCAGCCGTTGTCTCAAAACGCATCAGCCTGCTTGAAGACCGACTGGGCGCGCGCCTGTTTCAGCGCACGACCCGCCATCTGACGTTGACGGAGACGGGCGATGGCTACTTCAAGCGCGTGGTCGATATACTGAGCCTTGTCGAAGAGGCGGAGGATTTCGTCAATAGACGCAATACCAAACCGCGCGGGCATCTGAAAATCACGGCACCAACCGCATTCAGCCGGTTGCACGTCACGCCGCACCTGCCGGATTTTCTCAACCGCTACCCGGAAATTGATATAGATTTTCGGATCACGGATAACTTCGTTGATATCATTCGAGAAAACTTCGATATCGCCATTCGAATTGGGGAACTTGAAGACTCCTCTCTCGTGGCAAAGAAGCTTGCGTCGGAAGAGCGCGTGCTCTGCGCTTCGCCAAGTTACATTGAAGCTTTCGATGCTCCGAAGGAACTCAGTGACCTGGAAATGCACAACTGCCTATCGGCCGGTGCACAGGATGTCTGGCGCCTGGAGGGGCCTGATGGCCCCAAGCAATTCAGGGCCAAAGGCAACGTCCGCTCAAACTCCGCGGAGTTGATCCGGGAGGCCGTGTTTGCGGGCATTGGGATCAGTCTATTGTCGACCTGGGATGTCGGACCGGCGCTGCAAAGCGGCGACCTGCAAATCGTGCTTCCAGAATATCGTGGCATGTCAACGGATGCCATTTATGCGGTCTATCCGAGCAGAGACTTTATGCCCTCGAAGGTGAATGTGTTCATCGAGTTCCTGACTGATCTATATGGTTTGGAGCCGTACTGGAGCACCGCCGTCAACATTGACGCCATCGGCGTCAACAAAGTGGACGGCGATGGCGGAACACCTTCGAACAAGAAGAAAAAGCGCAATCGGACCTAGCGGCTTATATGTCGTAGGGTGATTTGCTGCAGGCCGGGAAACCCTACCGCTTTCGGTAGGATTTCAGACAGCGGCGCAGACACGTCGCCAGTTGTCGATCACACGACGGGTGCCCCTTGGTACGGATGCGGCATGCATTGTGCGCCTTGCGGCAATTCTGGCAGGTATTTGCCTCAGCCGGGCTGGCAGCCAAAGGCAGTAGGATCCCGGCCAGCAAGACAGCAAATGCTAGAGCGGTGGTTGTCGCTGTAAAAAAACGATAAAACACAAGGGCTCTCCGCCAAATCATCGTGTCCCCGCGAAATTCGCTTGCGCCGCCGCGAAGGCAGCAATCAACGACGATTTCAAAGACAATCGGTTAAGTTCAGCACCGACATTACGCGCTTCAGCATGAATGCAGGCTGAACCATCGCATCAAAAGGCGTACTCCTCGTAAATCCGGCGAATATCTCTGCCCCAAGATTTTTCATACCTTGCCAACAGTTCGTCCGCGGGAACCTGGCCGGAAGCGACGGTTTCCTCAACGAATTCGAGGAACATTGTCTCGTCTTCT
Organism: Hyphomicrobiaceae bacterium; assembly: GCA_051010015.1. GTDB lineage: Bacteria > Pseudomonadota > Alphaproteobacteria > Rhizobiales > Hyphomicrobiaceae > CAJQQK01. The sequence continues at coordinate 27,018 of JBPCVZ010000194.1, read as the reverse complement.
GCCTTTGAGTTCAAGCGACGCCGCGATTTCAGGCCATCTGCGGCGATACGGACGGCTTGCCGTGCCACGTCACGCAGCGTGCCATCGCGAAACGGTGTATCCAGAGCGAGTTCCGGCACCTGATGGCGCAACAAATGCCGTTCTTCGGTCGTCCAATCTTTGACGAGATGCCAGGCCGCCTCGAGTGCCGCGCCATCATAGAGCAGGCCGACCCAGAAAGCGGGCAACCCGCAGATTCGCCGCCACGGACCGCCGTCGGCGCCTCGCATCTCGAGAAAACGCTTGAGGCGGACTTCAGGGAAGAGCGTTGTGAGATGATCTGACCAATCATCCACCGTCGGCCGTTGGCCGGGAAAATTCTGTAACTTGCCATCGAGGAATTTCCGAAACGACTCGCCAGCAACGTCAATATACTCGCCGTCGCGGTAGACGAAATACATTGGAACATCAAGGGCGTAATCTACGTAACGCTCGTAGCCCATGCCGTCCTCGAAGGCAAACGGCAGCATGCCCGTGCGATGACCATCCGTGTCCCGCCATACGCCACTGCGCAACGACTTGAAGCCATTCGGCTTGCTCTCCGTGAACGGCGAACTCGCGAACAGGGCCGTCGCCAAGGGCTGTAGCGCGAGCGAAACGCGTAGCTTTTTGACCATATCCGCTTCATCGGCAAAATCCAGATTCACCTGGATCGTACAGGTCCGGTACATCATGTCGTGACCACGCGTGCCGACCTCCGGCATATAGCGGGTCATGACCGCGTAACGCTTTTTCGGCATGGTCGGCATCTGCTGCAGGGTCCACGTCGGCGTGAATCCCATGCCGAGAAAGCCGATGCCGAGGCGTTGGCCGATCTCGAGACATTCGCTTAGATGATTGCCGGCTTCGGCACATGTCTCGTGAAGGGTCGTGAGTGGGGCGCCGGACAACTCGAACTGACCGCCGGGTTCCAACGATATGGTCTCAGGAACCCCGGAACCGCTCGAACGCTTCAATGCGATGATCGTGTCACCTTCGCGGATCGGCTCCCAGCCATAATCAGCGATCATCGCTTCCATCAGCGCGCATATGCCTTTGTCGCCGTCATAGCCAACGGGCGACAGGTCATCGGTACGAAAAACAAACTTTTCGTGCTCCGTGCCGATGCGCCAATCGCATGCCGGCTTTTCGCCGATCGAGATCCATTCGACCAAGTCCGAGTAGCTCTCGATGAGCGGGCTTTGTGCGCCAGGCTCTTTCGTCGACATCGCAGCCTCCTGCCAAGTACATTTTGATGATCCGGCTGCAGGCTTCGATCAGCGCCAGGTTCACTTTCAGTTATGGCGTTCTGAAGCAGACGCCGCAAGACCATTGATGCAATGAAAGGAACCGGCCATGCCGCTGACCGGCTTCAGGTCAAGTGCCCCAGTCACCGATCGTCGCATTAACCAGCGCCAGGAGCGCCACGGCCGCGGTGTCCGCGCGCATGACCCGAGGTCCAAGCGACACCACCCTGGTCTCGGGCATCAGCCGAATGCGCCGGCGCTCCGGCTCTGAAAAGCCGCCCTCAGGCCCGATGATAACTGCAGCCGGACGGCCACGCTCGAGACCGTCGAACACCGATAACGGCATCGAAACGTCAGCGGCTTCATCGGCAAAAAATAGGATTCGGTCCGACTGCCAATCGGAAAGGGCGGCGGAAAGTTTGCTCAGCTCGTGTACCGCTGGCAGGCGCAGGATGCCGCATTGCTCCGCGGCTTCGATCACGTTCGAACGCATTCGCTCGCCATTTACCCGACCGGCTATCGTGCGTTCAGTCAGCACGGGTTGAAGCGATGCGACCCCCATTTCAGTCGCTTTTTGCACCATATAATCGAGCCGAGCACGCTTTAGCGGCGCGAACAAGTAGCTAAGGTCCGGTCCGGTTGCTTGCGCCCGCGTTTGCTCGATGACGATGAGTTCGCACCCGCGCTTGCCGCTGGGGGCCAGGCGACTGAGCCATTCGCCATCCACGCCGTTGAAGACGAGTATCTCATCGTCGACGTTGAGGCGCAGGACATTGCGCAGATAGTTGGATTGCTCCTTGCTGCAGACATGGATGCTGTTTGCTGCAAGGGTCGCGTCGACGTACAGGCGCTGCGAACGAAAATCGTGAACTGCCATTCTTTGACGAAACCTCTGGCGAACAGCGTGGACGGCAAACAGGGGCAATTCGCCTAATCGCAAAATCGCCCGCGAACCATCAATGCTATGCCAGAAACCGTCTCGGACCGGAAGCGAGCCCAATGTCCACAACGCGCCCTGACCCCGGCACCGTAGCTGACGCTCGGCCCACCAATTGGGTAGACGCCTATGCGCCGAGCGCGCTCAAACCTTATTTCAGGCTCGCGCGCTATGACCGGCCGATCGGCACGTGGCTGCTGCTATTGCCGTGCTGGTTCGGCTTGGCGCTCGCCCAAATCGATAGCGCCACGACCGAGCTACCAATCGGAAACTATCTTCTGTTTGCCATTGGCGCCATTGCCATGAGGGGTGCTGGGTGTACGTGGAACGATATCGTTGACCGCAAATACGACGGTCGTGTCGAACGCTCGGCGCTCCGCCCCATTCCGTCCGGACAGGTGAGCGTGCGGCAGGCCATTCTGTTCGGCGTCTTGCAGTCACTCATCGGATTAGCGGTGTTGGTGCAATTCAACGCATTCACGATCTGGCTTGGGATTTCATCGCTTGCCCTCGTTGCCATTTACCCGTTCGCGAAGCGGTTCACCTATTGGCCTCAGTTGGTGCTCGGGATGACGTTCAACTGGGGCGTGCTGGTTGGCTGGACGTCGTTGCAGGGAAGCCTGACCAGCGCCGGTGTCGTGGCGGCAGCGCCCCTACTGCTCTACTGCGGTGCCATTGCCTGGACGATCGGTTACGACACCATTTATGCGCATCAGGACAAGGAGGACGATGCGCTGCTCGGGCTCAAGTCGACCGCGTTGCGCTTCGGAGCAAACACGCAGCGGTGGCTAACTGGGTTTTACGGAGTAACGGTCGCTCTATGGCTCGCGACCGCCTTTGCAGTCGGTGCCGGCCATTTCACCTACCTGGCGCTCGGCTTGATCACGGCGCACTTTGTTTGGCAGATCGCCAGCCTTGAGATGGATCATGCAGGCAACTGCCTTGCTCGCTTCAAATCGAACCGAGAAGTGGGGCTTTTGCTCTGCCTCGGTTTTATTCTCGATGCCTCGACGAGCTGGTAGAGCTGCTGGCGCGAAAAGGAGTTCACTCGCGGCGTAGAATATCTTTGACAATCCGCGAAGCGACGCCATTGGCGCGGAAGGTGCTCAGGACTTTTTCGGGATCATAGGCGGTTTCAACCCACTCAAAGAAGGCGACTGGTTCACGCGCGTTGTCCGCCAAATAGCATGCGAAAAAGTGATCCAGGACCCCCGTGTCGGCCTGCTTGATATGTCCGAATTTCCAGGAGAGCTGCTCGACCGCTTTCTCTATTGGTTGCCCTTCCACGAGGTGCATGAACAGCACGCTCATGAGGCCCGCGCGATCTGCGCCCGATTTGCAGTGTATCAGGGCCGGGTACTCGATCCTCTCAAACAACGCACGAGCAGCAAAAAGCTCGTCTTTGCTCGGTGCGGCACGAGAGCGGACAACGCAATTCTCGAATCGGATGCCGTAGCGCTTGCAAGCCGCCGCTTCAAGCCAGTAGCTCCCTGACATGCGTTCGCCGCGCAGATTGACGATCGTCTTGATGCCGAGACGACTGAGCCGGGCGATGTCATGCGGTGCGGGCTGCGCCGACCGCCACGCCTTCGGACCCAGCTTGTGTTTATTGAGATACAAGAGTCGGAATATGCCGTGATCGAACAGCATCAGATCGGCATAGCTCGCGACCGGTCCCAGAGTTTTGCGCAGCCAATCCGGTGAATGCTCCAGCAACGCCCGCCGACCCGCAGTCGAATAGCGTCGCACCAGCTGTTTCAATGGCTTAGCGATCGTTACCACCTAGAGTCCTCGAACGGTGCTGTTTGGATGGTGACCGATATCCTCGTCCGTAAGCCATGATTGCCAATTGCAAACAATGCTTATCCACTATAGAGACGCTGTTCAAGTTGCACCGTGTCTGACCAGATGAGCATGATCGAGGCTAACCCGATTCGCACCCCCGTGCATCGCGGCGTCCCGATCTCGCCAAGGCCGAACTCGTGGCCCATTTTGAGAAACGCCCGAGATGGCCCGAAGCTCTTTTGACAAGTTCACTCGGAACCGAATCGCCGGTCGTTGGGCCGGAAGATATATCCGTTTCGTGAAAATGTCGTCATCCGTCATCAGTGAACCGGCCGACCCACACCAGTTACTCCGCCAACACCACCCCTACATTCTCGCGATGTGGCATGGCCAGTTCATGTTACTCGCACCTTTTGCTCCGCCGGAACTGCCAGTCGCCAACATGGTCGCGCGCCATGGTGACGCAGAAATCATAGGCGAAGCGCTGAAGACGTTCAAAATGAGCCTCGTGCGCGGAGGTGGTGCAGCGGGCCGACGCAAGGATCGTGGTGGTCTCCACGCCTTTCGTGAGGCGGTGCGTCTGTTGCAGCAAGGTACCGCAATAGCGATGACCGCTGATGTCCCGCCCGGCCCGGCGCGCCGCGCCGGCATCGGCATCGTCAAACTCGCGCAATTGTCGGGGCGCCCGATCATACCCGTTGCCACGGCATCTTCGCGCTATCGCGCGCTCGACACCTGGAGCCGGATGACCATCAATCTGCCCTTCTCCAGGATCGGCGTGACGCATGGTGACCCGATTTTTGTGGCAGAGAACGCGGATGACGAGGCATTGGAAGCGGCCCGGCGCGCCGTTGAGGCAGGTCTCAATGAAACGACTGAACGTGCCTATCGGCTGGCGGGTGTCGATGCAGCCGATGTGATGCCACATGCCGCGCTGACCGCAACCGATCCACCGGCGAAATCCAACACTTCGTTGCAGGTCTACCGCACGGCCACGAAACTCTTGACGCCCGCATTGCCATTGTTGCTGTCCTATCGTGAGCGGCAAGGAAAAGAAAACCAGGCACGGCGTGGCGAACGTCTCGGCATCGCATCTACCCCGCGCGGCGATGGCTTATTGATATGGTTGCACGCGGCCAGTGTCGGCGAAACCAATGCCGTGCTGCCTTTGATGGCACAGCTACGCCGGCTCCGCCCCGGCATTCGGTTCCTTCTGACGACCGGCACCGTCACCTCCGCCGCGCTTGCCGAGGCGCGGCTTGGGCCGGAGGATGTTCACCAGTTCGCGCCGCTTGATGCTCCGAAAATCGTTGCACGGTTTCTTGACCATTGGCGCCCGGACTTGGTGGCGCTCACCGAATCCGAGATCTGGCCCAATACAATCATTGCCTCCCATGATCGTGGTATCCCGATTGCCCTAATCAATGCGCGCATGTCCGAAAGGTCCTACAAGCGTTGGCGTAAGAATCGTGGCCTGGCACGGCCGCTGTTCAGTCGCATCCGCTTGATCCTGGCGCAGAATGATCGATTGGCGAGACGCTTTCGTGACCTCGGCGGGCGAGACGTGAGGGTTGCCGGCAACCTCAAGGTCGATGCGCCGCCTCTGCCGGTCGATCAATTGGCACTCGCCGAGTTGACAGCCGAGATCGACGGGCGGCCCGTGTTGCTGGGTGCTAGCACGCATCCCGGCGAAGATGAGGTGTTGATCCGGGCCTTTCAGGCGATAAAACCAAAATTGCCACAGTTGTTGTTGATCATTGCGCCACGCCACCCAAGTCGAGGCGAGGCCCTTGCGGACATGGTCGTCGGCGCAGAACTGATTGCTTCGCGCCGCCAGGCCCAGGAAGCCATCGAGCCCCACACGGACGTCTATATCGCCGATACGGTTGGCGAGATGGGCATGTTCTATTCTTTGGCGAAGGTGGCATTTATTGGTGGTTCGTTAATTGAACATGGTGGACAAAATCCCATTGAGGCGATCCGAATGGGCACGGTCGTGATGATGGGGCCGTCGCAATCGAATTTTGCCGATGCCTACGAAGAATTGAAACGCCGCGATGGCGTCGTGGAAGTATCAAACGATCGGGATATTGCCGACAATGCCGGGCGGCTCCTCTCGGATGAGGCCGCCCGCACGGAAATGCAACAAAATGCTGCGGCAGGTGTCGCAGCCATGATTGGCGCACTTGATACGACGGCAGGCGCGCTCGATGCCTTGCTATCCACCTCCGACGACCACTTCGAGCCGGGCGAGAGGTTGCAACGTGCCTCTTAAGGAGCCGAGTTGGTGGTACAGCGACAATGCCCAACATAGAGCGCGCCTGCTTGCCCCCCTGAGCTACATCTACGGACGGATAACGACCCGACGACTGCGCTATGCGCAGCCCTATACGTCTTTGATCCCGGTGATCTGTGTCGGCAATTTTACCGCTGGCGGGGCTGGCAAGACGCCGCTGACCATTCTTCTGGCCGAGCATCTGAACAGGATCGGTGAGAAACCGGCGCTTTTGACCCGCGGCTACGGTGGCTCGCTGCCCGGCCCCCACCTAGTCGATCCGGCGCGGGACAACGCGTCGCGAACAGGCGACGAAGCCCTCCTGCTCGCGCGCTGTGCGCCGACCGTCGTGGCGCGCGACCGGGCCGAGGGGGCGCGACTGCTCGAGGCGCTGCCCGACCGACCGACCGCGATCGTGATGGATGACGGCCTGCAAAATCCAGGATTGGCCAAGATGCTGCGTCTCGCCGTTGTCGATGCCAAGCGCGGCGTCGGCAACTGCCGGGTCATCCCATCAGGGCCGCTTCGCGCTCCGCTGCTCGACCAACTCGACCTCGTCGACGCAATCATCATCAATGCCGGGCCCATCGAACCGGACCAGGAACCGACCGTTCCAGGTGCGCTGATCGAGATGTTCCGGCAGTTGCGTTTTCGTGGCCCCATTCTACGTGGCGGCATCGTCCCGCGGACGGACCTTGCGACGCTGAAGGGCCAGACCGTGCTCGCGTTTGCCGGCATCGGGCATCCTGAACGGTTTTTCGATACGCTGCGGCTGTGCGGTATCAACGTCGCCGAGGCCGTGTCCTTCAAGGACCACCATTTCTTCGACGCCGGTGACGCGGAGCGTCTGTTGTTTCGCGCCAAGGCGCTCGGGGCGCAGTTGGTCACCACCGAGAAGGATCATGTGCGCTTGCTGAGTTACGAGGACCAGCGTGGTGAGTTGGCCGCGCGCACGACGGCGTTCCAGATCAAGATGGCGCTGGCCGAAGATGATATGGTGCAACTTGCCGCGCTTGTACAACACGCCGTGAACAGCGCCGACCTCATCGAAGATCAATTGCAGCGTTGCGCGAAGTAGCTACTTTTTCTCGCGCTCCGCCATGGCGAGACATTCGAGATGGCGCGTCAGCGAGGCCCGCGCATCAATATAGGCTTCCTGGCGTTCAACGCTCCAGTAGCGCAAGTCGTTGATCGCGATCGGCTTGCCCGTGACCGCACAGCGCACGATCTCACCCGGCGACATGATGTGATAGTCGGCATCCGCATAGCGAACGCGGGCTTCGGTTTTCGGCCCGAAAAGCTTGTTTATGTGATCCATTGTGCCGCGGCCCACCGGTCGATCTTATGAGACTTGTGGCGCCTGTTTTGTCGCGTCTGCACAACACGGTCAAGTGGCGCCACGGATCATCGTCAAAACAGCGAGCCTTGCTTGTCGCGCTCGGAAGGTTTGATTCTCGGTTTGCTGCGCGTCTTGGTCGGCTCCGGGTGACTGCGCGCCGGTTGACCCGTGGACGCCGACGAAGGGCTGGCATCGGCGGCCGGCGGCCGGGCCGACTGCCCCGATGTCGTTTTCGCTGTGCGGCCGCCGCCACCCGGCACTGCCGCATCGCTGCCATCGACACGTGCCTGGCGGGCACCATCGTGGAACTCGACGGTAATCGGCGCACCCGCCTCGACCTGGGCGGCGGCGCGCAGCATGCGACCGTTCGCATCGCGAACCAGTGCATAGCCGCGCTTCAGCACGCTTTGATAGCCGAGCGTTGCGAGCAGCTTGGCCTGGGTATCGAGGGTTGCGCGATGGCGCCCCGTGCGCACGGTGAAGCTGCGGCCAAGGCGCGCGTTGGCGGCGTCGAGACGCTCGCGGGCACCGGCGAAGCGCAGGCGCATCAACTCCGGGCGCAAGCCGGCACCAATACGCGTCAGGGCCGCTCGGCGCCCGGCTGCGATCTGGCGTAGCGCGTCCTGGAGGTGACGCCCGGCGCGTTCGATGGCATCCCGGCCACGCTCGAGCCGGGCGCCCAGGAGTGCCGGCGTCAGACGTACGTTGGTACGCGTGAAGCGCATCGCGTGGGCGCGGGTGTTGGCAAGCAAGGCCGGCCCCAGGCGTCGCTCAAGCGAATCAAAGCGTTGGCGCGGCAGGGCGAGGAGGTCTTCCAGGCGTGGCAAGCCGCGGCTCGCGGCAAGCAGGTGACTGCGCGCACTTTCGAGGCGGCGACGGGCGCCATGCTTGAGACGCTGGCCGAGGTCGTCGTTCTGGGCGAGCAGGTCGGCGAATTTCGGGACCGCCCATTCGGCCGCTTTGGTCGGCGTCGGCGCGCGGGCATCGGCGACAAGGTCCACCAGCGTCCAGTCGGTTTCGTGGCCAACCGCCGAGATCAGCGGGATAGCGCTCTCGGCGGCGGCACGCACGACAGCTTCTTCATTGAAACTCCACAGGTCTTCGAGGCTGCCACCGCCGCGCGCGACAATCAGGATGTCCGGCCGCGGCACCCTGCCGCCTGGCGCCATCGCATTGAAACCGCGGATGGCAGCGGCGACCTCGGCGGCTGATGTCTCACCCTGGACGCGCACCGGCCACACGATCACGTGCGCTGGAAAGCGCTCGTTGAAACCAGCCAGCATGTCGCGGATCACGGCACCGGTCGGCGACGTGATGATGCCGACGACCCTGGGCAGGAACGGCAGCGGCTGCTTGGCGGCTTCGTCGAACAGGCCTTCGGCGGCGAACTTGCGCTTGCGCTCCTCGAGCAGCGCCATCAAGGCGCCGATTCCGGCCGGCTCCAGCGCCTCGACGACGATTTGATACTTTGATGAATTAGGATAGGTCGTCACACGGCCCTGTGCGATGACCTCCATGCCCTCCTCGGGTTTCGTCTTGAGTTTCGAGTAGACACCGCGCCAGACGACGGCGTCGATCTTGGCACGCTCATCTTTGAGGCTGAAGTAGCAGTGGCCGGAAGAATGCGGCCCGCGGAAGCCGGAAATCTCGCCGCGCAGGCGCACATAGCCGAATCCGTCCTCTATGGCGCGCTTGATGGCGCCCGCGAGTTCTGACACGGAAAACTCCGCGGAATTGCTGTTACCGCCGGTCTCAAGCGGTAGGGAATTCGATTTTGCCATGCGCTTCTTTCGCCGCTGCCTTGATCGAGTCGGCGCCTATACTACACCATGCGGGCGAAGCTGCGGCGGCCCAGCCGCCACGTGTGGGGATTGGTTGGGTTTGCTGGGCCAGTTTTTCCCCAGTGATCGGGCTGCCAACGGCATATGACCCAAAACTTGCCCGGGTGCGAACGCGGCAACTGCTTATAATCCGACACCTGACAATAAACCGGAACATTGTACGCCGCATGGCGATTGTCATCGGGCGTCTTGTGGTCTGGGAAATGGGGGTCGTGAAGTCGGTGCGTCATTGGCGCGATTTCGGTGATTCGATGCGTGCTCCTAAGACAATACGGATCTTTCCTCGCCAACGAAGCGTTTTGGTGATTGAGATGTATGCGTGATGCCAGGCACACCAGCGGCCGGGCAGGTGGACCGGGAAATCAAGACATGTGCAGCTTCACGCTCGAACCCGACGGTCGTGTGATCACGATAAACTGGCCCAACGAAAGCCTGCGTTTTCATGCGCTCTGGCTGCGCGACAATGCACCGGACGCGGAAACCCGTTCACCGACAAACGGGCAACGGCTCATCACACTGCAGGACATTCCCGCAGAGACGAGAATTGGCACGGCCGACCTCACCGACCGCGGCTTGCGTGTTACCTTTACGCCTGAGAACAGGACGGTCGACTATGCTCTGGGCTGGTTGAGGGAAAACGCCTATGACCGGGCCTACTTGGACGCCAAGGGGTGGACGGCCGCACCTGTCGAGACCTGGGACGGCGGCTTGGCCGCGCACGTCCCCGAGGCCGATTTCAAGCAGGTTTCGTCGCGCCGACAGGCGTTGCGGGGTTGGCTCGACATGGTCGCCCGCTACGGTTTCGCGAAATTGTCCAACGGTCCCGTCGCCGACCAGGCGCTGTTTGAGGTGGTCGATCTTTTCGGCTTCGTGCGCGAAACCAATTATGGTCGCCACTTCGAGGTGCGCACGGAAATCAATCCGACCAATCTCGCCTTTACCGGCCTTGGCCTACAGGCCCACACCGACAATCCCTATCGCGATCCGGTGCCGACTGTGCAGGTACTCTACTGCCTCGAGAGTTCGGCAGCCGGCGGCGATAACATGGTGGTCGATGGATTTCGCGTCGCCGAGCGATTGCGTGAGGAAAACGCAGCGTGGTTCGGCGTCCTGTCAGGCTACTGTGCCCGCTTCGAGTATGCTGGCGAGCACGGTGTCAGGCTTCGATCGCGCCGTCCGATGATCGAGTTGGCGCCTGATGGCGAGTTGATTGCGGTGCGGTTCAATAATCGCTCGGCCGCGGCCATAACGGACGTGCCTTTCGACAAGATGGAGACGTACTATGCTGCCTACCGCCGCATGAGCGAGATCATCGATGATCCGTCGATGGCGGTTTCGTTCAGGCTTGATCCCGGTGAATGTTTTGTCGTCGACAACACACGTGTGCTGCACGCGCGCAAGGCTTACGCCGGCACCGGCAGGCGTTGGCTGCAGGGATGCTACGCCGACAAGGACGGACTGTTATCGACGCGCGCGGCGTTGCAGGCCGCAGACCGGGAGGCGGTGGCATGAGCAAGTCTGATGAAGCAGTGCTGTCGCGCGACAACATCGTTGCATTTCTCGCCGACATCTTCGAGCGCCGCGGCGGCGAGGAATACCTCGGTGAACCGGTGACCATGGCCGAACACATGCTGCAGGCCGCAACCCTCGCCGAGCAGGCCGGACGCGACGACGTGACCATCGTTGCCGCGCTGCTGCATGACATCGGCCACTTCACCAGCGCGTTCGGCACGTTCCGGATGGATGACACGGAAGACCGGTTTCACGAGGAAGCAGGCGCCGAGATCCTGGAGAGGTTCTTTCCGACAAGCGTTACGGATTGCGTTCGCCAGCACGTTGCCGCCAAGCGCTATCTATGCGCCACACGGCCGGACTACCTGCGGCGTCTGTCCGAGGCTTCCGTCCATTCGTTGAACCTGCAGGGTGGCCCGATGAGCGACGCCGAGGTGGCGGTGTTCGAAAGACTTCCCAATCTCGAACGGATCATCCAGGTCCGTTACCTCGATGATGCCGGCAAGCGCGCTGGCATGAAGACACCGGCTTTCACGCATTTCGCACCCGCGGTCCAGCGCGTTGTCGACCAGCACTTCAGGGAGATGATATGAACAGTCCCGAGTACATTTTCGAGGCCAGCAGCAAGCCGTCGCTGCCCTGGCACAAGGTGCCGCTGATCCGGGCGACGGATGCGAGCGTCAAAGGTTATGGCTGTCTCGTCGATGACCCGGAAGGGTTCGACATTGAGATCGTGCGCTGGCCGGCGCAGGGCTGGCGACCGGTCGACGAGGACACCGGTGACGAGGCCGGTTGGGTCGAAGGAATCTTTCGTGGCGATTGGCGCGGCGACGTTCTTTATGGGGAAAACGAAGCCGTCAAAGGCCACTATGTGCTCGGATGGTCAACGGACCCGCAAGAGGCGGCGAGCGATCGCCAGACTGCGCCACGTGACCAGGTGCTGCTCTGGCACATGAATTATCACCCCGATGGCGGCCAGCTGTTCTTTCCGCTGGACAACAAGCCGTTCATTATTCCGGCGGCGCTGCCGGGCGACAATCTCACGCCGGACAAGGTCGTCGCGTTCTGGTGTGACGGCAAGCGCGGGCTCTATATTCACCCGAACATCTGGCACGAGGGGATTTTCCCCGTGCAAGATCACCAGCGATTCCAGGACCGCCAGGGCCGCGTGCACGCCCGCGTGAGCTGTGACATCGGCCGCGAGTTCGGCGTCTACCTCGCGTGTCCGCTGCGCGAGGACAAGATCAAGGAACTCGCGTAGGATTCTGGCGGGGCATGCCGAAGATGGAAGCCGACTTTGTGATCATAGGCGCGGGCTCGGCCGGCAGCGCTCTGGCCGCCCGGCTGACCGAGGACGGCGCCCACTCGGCGATCGTGCTCGAGTACGGCGGCACCGACATCGGGCCACTTATCCAGATGCCGGCAGCGCTCAGTTATCCGATGAACATGTCGCGCTATGACTGGGGATATTCGAGCGAACCGGAACCGCATCTCGGCGGGCGTCGCCTGGCATGTCCGCGCGGCAAGGTGATCGGCGGATCGAGTTCGATTAACGGAATGGTCTACGTGCGCGGTCATGCATGCGATTTCGACCATTGGGCCGAACAAGGCGCGGCCGGGTGGAGCTTCGCCGACGTATTGCCCTACTACAAGCGTCTCGAGGCCTGGAGCGATGGTGGGCACGGAGGTGACACGTCCTGGCGCGGCGCGGACGGACCGCTCCACGTCACGCGGGGCAAGCGCAACAACCCTCTATTTCGCGCCTTCGTCGAGGCCGGTGCTCAGGCAGGATACGAACTGACCGACGATTACAACGGGCAAAAGCAGGAAGGCTTCGGCCCGATGGAGCAAACCGTTTGGCAGGGCCGGCGATGGTCGACCGCGAACGCCTATCTGAAACCGGCGTCGAGACGGTCCAACCTCGATGTCCATCGCTGTCGTGCGCGGCGGATTGTTGTCGAGGACGGCAGGGCCGTGGGCGTCGAGGTTGCGCGAGGCCAGCGCGTCGAAGTGGTGCATGCGCGCCGTGAGGTGATCATATCGGCTTCCGCGATCAATTCGCCGCAACTTTTGTTGCTGTCCGGGATCGGCCCGGGCCAGCACCTTGCCGAACACGGTCTGCCCGTGCTTGCCGATCGGCCCGGTGTCGGGCGCAACCTGCAGGATCATCTCGAAGTCTACATCCAGCATGCCTGCCTGCAGCCGATCACACTCTTCAAGTATTGGAACTTGCTGGGCAAGGCGCGGGTCGGTGCCGAGTGGCTGCTGTTCAAGACAGGGCCGGGCGCGTCCAACCAGTTTGAAAGCGCTGCCTTCGTGCGCTCGGCGGCCGGGATACGGTATCCGGACATCCAGTTCCATTTTCTCCCCATCGCCGTGCGTTATGACGGCCAGGCAGCGGCCGAAGGCCATGGCTATCAAGCCCATGTCGGCCCGATGCGCTCCAAGTCACGCGGCTCGGTCTCGCTCACCTCCGCCGATCCGCTGGAGGCACCGAGGATCAAGTTCAACTACATGAGTGAAGCTGATGACTGGCGTGACTTTCGCCGCTGCATTCGCGTCGCGCGCGAGGTCTTCGCGCAGCCGGCATTTGCCGCCTATCGCGGCAAGGAGATCCAGCCGGGCGCCGATGTGACGTCGGACGATGCACTCGATGCCTTCATCCGCGATCATGCCGAGAGCGCTTACCATCCCTGCGGCACATGCCGCATGGGGCGCAGCGATGATCCGCATGCCGTAGTCGATCCGGAATGCCGGGTCATCGGCATCGATGCCCTGCGCGTCGTCGATAGCTCGATCTTTCCGCGCATCACCAACGGCAATCTGAACGGGCCATCGATCATGGTCGGCGAGAAGGCGGCTGACCTGATCCTCGGCAAGCCGCCGTTGCCGGCTGACAACGCGCAGCCTTGGATTCACCCGCGATGGCGTGAAAGCGACCGCTGATGATTGTCGAATACGGCGGATTGTCGGTAACGACCATCACCATCTTGCCCGGCCGCCTATCGCCTCACTTTGATCGATGTGCTCTCAGGACCGCCTCAACGTCTTCGATGTTTTCGATGCAGTGGTCGCAAATCGGCTCGAGATCGGCGCGGGTGCCGGTGCCCGTCAGGACGGCAATGCGCAAGCCGGCACCGCCGGCGGTCGCCATCGCCATGTCGTGGTCGTTGTCGCCGACAACAGCCGTCTCGCCGGGCGCGCAGCCAACCTTTTCACAAAATGCGAGCAGCATGCCGGGGTCGGGTTTGGAGCCGTGGCCGCTGTCGTAGCCGGCAACAAAATCCAAATGTTCGTGCAAGTCGTGATGCCTTGCGAGAGCCTCGATCGAGGCCGCGTTGTCACTGCTTGCGATGCCCAGAGCCAGGCCACGTCCCTTCAACCCGATAAACAATTTGGCGAGATCGGTAACCGGAACGGCATTGACCATGCCACGGGAGAAGATGTCATCGATCTCTCGAGTGAGTTGGTCGACATCAATACTGCTCCCGTGCTCGCACCACAGCGCCGCGATCTCCGCTGCCGTGCCGGCTGCGAGCGCGCTGTTGGCCGAGAATCTTTGAGCGTCGGCATCCCAGCCGCCAGCGACCAACAGTTCTTCGGCCAGTTCCTTGTCACTGCCGGCGGCATACAGGGCTGCATCGCGATTGATCGACGTCCAGGTTCGGTGATAGTCGATCAACGTGCCATCTTTGTCGAACAGGATTGCGGAGATGGTCATGGGGGCATCGGGTCCTGTTGCAAAGCAAATTACCGGTCATGTGGGTTTGCCCGCGCTGAGGCAGGGGCCAAGAACGTGGCAACCGATCGCCTTGGCATCGCAAGGGTCATTGCACGCGCTCAAGAGACTAAGTTTTAGCGCCGACGGGATCAACGGATGGAAACCTATGTTTTCGTGGCCATGTTGGCGGCAGCGGCCTGTCACGCGGGCTGGAATTCAATCCTCAAGTTAAACCTGGCACCATTTGCGGCGCTTGTGTTGATCAATGCTGCAAGTGCCATTGTCGTTGCGCCGTTCGTCGTCGCGGTGCCGTTTCCGAGCAGTGATGCCTGGCCCTATCTGCTCGCGAGCCTGATCATCCATTTGCTGTACTACGTGGCCCTTACCGAAGCTTATCGAACGGGCGATCTCGGCCAAGTCTACCCGATTGCGCGCGGCAGTGCCCCGCTTCTGACGGCACTCGGGGCCTACCTGTGGCTCGGCGAAAACCCAGGCGTCATCGGTTGGTTGGGCATCGCGATCCTGGCGGGTGGCATCGTTATGCTGTCGTTTGCCGGGCGTAGCGGGGGCAGGTGGTTCGCGTTCCGCGCGGTCTCATTTGCCCTGCTGACGGCCATCACGATCTCTTTCTACACCGTTGTCGACGGGATTGGCGCGCGCGTTTCGGGGTCGGCGCCTTCCTACATTACCTGGCTGTTCCTGATCGATGGTTTGGCGATGCTGCTGCTTGGCGCGATTTGCTTTGGTCCTGCACAGCTCTGGTCGCAATTTCGTTCGGCCTGGCTGACGCTGCTGCTTGGCGGCGCAATGGCGTTACTCGCCTATGGCACGGCGATTTGGGCCATGACGCTGGCGCCGATTGCGATGGTCGCAGCGGTGCGCGAGACCAGCGTCCTGTTTGCCGCCGTTCTCGGTATCGTGGTTTTGAAGGAGGCCATCATCCCGGTCCGGGTGCTGGCCGCCGGGGTGGTGCTCGCAGGCCTGGTCCTGATGCGGCTCAGCTAGACTTCGGAAGATCGAGATGAAGCCTGCGATCTTGCTGCCACAGGCCTTGCGCCCTTCGACATGAGCCAGCCGTTCGCAACCGAAACCTGAATGGCCGTTTCCAGGAACCGACTGATCAGCGACACGTGCTTGCGCTCTTGGCGGCAGATGACAAACTCCGAGACGGAGACGTCGACGTCTGCCAGCTTGACCGATCGAAGGCGCGGATCGTTGACCGCCTCGCTGGCGAACACGATGCCAACGCCCAATCCTGCGGCAATGGCCTCGTTGATGGCCTCACGCGTCGCCACTTCGATGACCTGGCCTGTCGCAATGTCCGATGCTTTCAAACGGGCCTGGGTCACCTCCCGGGTGATCGATCCATGCTCACGCACGATAAGATCACGGCCTTCGAGATCAGCTAGGCGAACGCGCTTGCGCCGTGCCAGCGGATCGCGTTCGCCGGCGACCAGAACGAGCTCGTCCACGCGGATTCGTGACGAGTGGAGGCGCCGATCGCTTACCGATTTCGCCATGACGCCGACATCGGCCTCGTCGGTCAGCACGTGGTCAATGACCTTGGCCGAGTTCTCTGTCTTCAGGGAGAAGCTGAAGGTGGGTGTTTGCTGCTTGAGTTCCGCCAGGATCGGAATGACATGAATGGCGCTGTCGGCGCTGATCCTGAGGTGACCCTGCAGTCCGACCTGTAGATTGCTGAGGACATGACCGACGTCATCGAGGGCAGCGGAGAGTTTGATGGTTGCGTCGAACAGTTCCTCGCCATGACGGGTCAGTTCGATGCGACGCCCGATGCGCTCGAACAGGGGCACGCCCGCGGACTTCTCCAAACTGCGGACTTGTGCTGACAGGGTCGGCTGGCTGACGCCGGACAGGCGAGCAGCGAGGGTGAAGCTGCCGGCAACCGCCACACGATGGAACGCGAGCACGTGGGTGAGGTTCATCTCAAACGCATAGATAGCATCTATCTCAACTATTGAAACCGTATATTAGACACATGGATTGCGGATTGCTAGCGTGCTTGAAACCCAAGTCAACCGATCACCTGGAGCGCGATGCATGGTGGATATTGAACGCGGTCGTTCTGAAACCGGCGATGCGCTGCTACTGACCCCGGGACCGTTGACGACATCGAAAACCGTCAAGTCTGCAATGGTGCATGATTGGGGATCACGTGATGCTGAGTTTATCCGCATCAACGGCGAAGTCCTACGCGATCTGCCAAAGATCATCCATGCCGAGCAGACCCATGTCGCGGTACCCATGCAGGGCTCCGGCACGTTTGCCGTCGAGGCCATGTTGACAACGTTCATTCCCCGTGACGGCAAATGCCTGTTGCTCGTCAATGGCGCGTATGGGCAGCGGGCGAAGAAGATTCTCGATATCGCCGGCCGTGCCTCGGTCGTCCTCGAAACGCCTGAAGACACGCCGCCGGATATCCAGGCGCTGGAGCAAACGCTTGGCGCGGACACTGGCATCACGCATGTATTCTCCGTTCACTGTGAAACGACCAGCGGGATCCTCAATCCGATCGCCGCGATCGGTGATGTTGTCGAACGCCATGGCCGGTCGTTTCTGATCGATTCGATGAGTGCGTTCGGAGCGCTCGAGCTCGATGCGTCGAAAACCAAGTGCGATGCCGTTGCCGCCTCCTCGAACAAGTGCATCGAGGGCGTGCCCGGGCTCGGCTTTGTAATCTGCCGGCGCGACGCCCTCGATGCGGCCAAGGGTAACGCGACGACGCTGGTCCTCGATCTCCACGACCAGTGGCGGGGGCTCGACACCAATGGCCAGTATCGATTCACACCGCCGATCCATGTCATCGTGGCCTTCCATCGCGCCCTCGAGGAGTTTTTCGCCGAAGGTGGACAGCCCGGGCGCGGGCGGCGTTATGCCGATAATGCACGTGTCCTGATCGACGGCATGCGCGACCTTGGTTTCAAGCCGCTGCTGGCTGATGACGTGCAGGCACCGATTATCGTGACCTTTCACATGCCCGAACACCCGAGCTTCAACTTTCAGGAGTTCTACGATCGTCTCAAGGAACTGGGGTACGTCATCTATCCTGGCAAGCTAACGGTCGCTGACAGTTTCAGGATTGGATGCATCGGACGCCTCGATCGCACGCACATGGCGCAGGCACTCGCCGCGGTGAGAGGTGTTCTGGAAGAAATGGGTGTACGCGATTTGAGATCAGCCGCCTAAACTTAACGGTTGACCGTCAGGAGGCCGTTCGTTGAGCGACGATTGTCGCACACTTGTTGCACACGACAGTTACGTTGCACACTACACGTGCTCTGTTCGCTCAGGACGATAGGATCAACACAATCCCGGAGGTGACAGCAAGTACACGATAACAGGGTTAGTTGAGCGTGCGACTTGGTCGGAGTCGGCACGACGGAATTCCACAAATGGGAGGAAGAAAAAAATGAAAAGGCTATCTCTGACCGGACTCAGCGCAGCAATTGTGTTGTCCGGGCTCACAGCACTGCCGGCACTGTCGGCTACTGAACTGACAGTGTACACGGCGGTTGAAGCTGAAGACTTGAAAAAGTATGCCGCTGAATTCAACAAGGCGCACCCGGACATCAAGATCAACTGGGTCCGCGATTCGACCGGTATCGTGACGGCAAAACTGCTCGCCGAAAAGAATAATCCGAAAGCCGATGTCGTCTGGGGGCTCGCGGCGACAAGCCTGATGTTGCTCGGCGGTGAAGGCATGCTGCAACCTTATGCACCCAAGGGGTTGGACAAGCTCGATCCAAAGTTCCGCGATGCCGCAAATCCACCGTCTTGGACCGGCATGGACGCCTGGGTCGCTGCCATCTGTTACAACACGGTCGAAGGCAAAAAGAACAAGGTTCCTGCGCCGACTTCCTGGAAGGATCTCCTCAAGCCTGTCTACAAAGGCCATGTCATCATGCCCAACCCGAACTCGTCGGGCACCGGCTTCCTTGACGTGTCTTCGTGGCTGCAGATGTTCGGAGAAAAGGGCGGATGGGAATTCATGGACGGCCTGCACAAGAACATCTCGCGCTATACCCATTCCGGCTCGAAACCGTGCAAGCTTGCTGCAGCCGGCGAGACGACGATTGGTGTCTCTTTCGCCTTCCGCGGCGCGAAGTCCAAGGCGGCCGGTGCGCCGCTGGAAATCATCGTCGCGAAAGAGGGCATTGGCTGGGACATGGAGGCAACGGCCATCGTCAAGGGCACGAAGAAGCTCGACGCGGCAAAGAAACTCGTCGACTTCTCCGTGACGCGCGAAGCCAATGTCATGTACAACAAGGGCTACGCCGTGGTTGCGATGCCGGGTGTCGCCAAGCCGGTCAAGCACTTTCCGCCGAACATCGGCAAAGCGATGATCAAGAATGATTTCGCTTGGGCGGCAAAGAACAGGAAAGCCATTCTTGCCAAGTGGCAAAAGCGCTACGACTCGAAGTCGGAGCCCAAGAAGTAAGACAAATTTTGTCATCGACGCCAAGGTCGCAACGAGTCCCGTCCGGCAGCCGCCGGGCGGGACGTTGTAATTGCCTGGGCGGCACAATACACTCAGAAAAAATCAATCTGGATCGAGCAATATGGCGCAGATAGCGGAGATGGCCGAGACTGGCGAACAGCCAAAACCGTATCTGCGAATTTCCAACCTCAGCAAGAATTTCGGTAGTTTTACCGCCCTCAAAGACATTTCGCTCACCATCAATGAGGGTGAATTTGTCTGCTTTCTGGGCCCGTCGGGTTGCGGCAAGACGACGTTGCTTCGTGCGATCGCGGGCCTCGACATCCAGACCACCGGTACGGTCGAACAGGCAGGCAGGGATATTTCAGCCCTTCCGTCGTCGGAACGGGATTTCGGAATCGTATTCCAGTCCTATGCCCTTTTTCCGAACCTGAAGGTCACGCGAAACGTTGCCTACGGTCTCGAGAACCAGCGCCTGCCGAGAGAGCAGATTCGCTCACGCGTCAAGGAGCTGCTCGAGCTGGTCAGCCTGTCCGATCAGGGAGACAAGTATCCGGCACAGCTTTCCGGTGGTCAGCAGCAACGTGTGGCGCTGGCGCGCGCACTGGCGACATCTCCGGGATTGCTGCTCCTGGATGAACCGCTCAGCGCTCTCGACGCCAAGGTCAGGGGCCACCTGCGCCATGAAATCAAACAGCTCCAGCACCAACTCGGGATCACGACGATCATGGTCACGCATGATCAGGAGGAAGCGCTGACGATGGCAGATCGGATCGTGGTCATGAATCACGGTGTCATCGAGCAGGTCGCAACACCCGTGGAGGTCTACCGTCAACCGACGACGCTGTTCGTCGCGGATTTCATTGGTGAGATGAACAAAGTGCCGTGCACCGTCGTTGGGCCCGACCGTATCAAGCTCGGCACGCAGGACATTCGATGCTGCCAGCATGGCCTCGCCGAAGGCACAACCGCGACGATGGCCATCCGCCCGGAGGACATCGTCCCGCACGGTGAAGGCGCGCGCTCGCCCGGCGCACCGGACGCCATCGGTGAGCCTTCTAACGCCATGCGGGCGCAGGTCGGCGAGATGGAGTTTCTGGGCTCGTTCTGGCGCGCGGTGCTGGTTGGTGGCGACATTGGCGATGCGGAAATCTCTGCGGATTTCTCGATCAATGCGGTGCGCAGGATGGGGCTTGCGGAGGGGATCGATATCGAGATCGAATTGCCGCCCGAAAGGGTCAATGTATTTCCGGGAAACGCGTGAGGCCGCGACTGCAAGGAGTTGGACATGACGACGACAGCAGTTGCACCTGAAGAGGCGCTGCCGATCAAACCCAAGCTGTCGTCCGACGATTACGTCATGCGCGCGTTCATTCTGCTGGTCGGCGTGTGGATGGTCGTCACGGTTCTCCTGCCGCTCTATTTCATGATGTCGAAGAGTGTGGAGGACAAGGACGGCAATTTTATCGGGTTCGCCAATTTCATCGAGTACTTCTCGACGCCGGCGCTGTCCTACTCGATCTACAACAGTCTCTTCATCGCCGTGCTCTCGACCGTGATCACGGTCACTCTCGCCTTCATCTACGCCTATGCCCTGACGCGAAGCGCGATGCGCCTTAAGGGGCTTTTCAAGGTTATCGCCCTTTTTCCGCTGCTCGCGCCATCACTGCTTCCGGCGATCTCGTTCGTCTATCTGTTCGGCAAGCAGGGCATCATCAATTGGGTGCTTGGCGGTTACTCGATTTACGGCCCGATCGGCATCGTGATGGGTGAAGTATTCTACACGTTCCCGCATGCCATGATGATCCTCGTCACGGCCATGTCGCTGGCGGATCAGCGCATTTATGAAGCGGCGGTTGCCTTGCGCACCAGCGCGCTCAAGACGTTTCTGACGGTCACCTTGCCGGGTATCAAGTATGGTCTTGTCAGCGCCATCTTCGTTGTCTTCACGCTCGTCATTACGGATTTCGGCATTCCGAAGGTGATCGGCGGGCAGTTCAATGTGCTGGCCGTCGACATCTACAAACAGGTTATCGGGCAACAGAATTTCCAGATGGGTGCGGTCGTATCGGTCGTGCTTCTGATCCCGGCCATCGTCGCATTTATCGTCGACCGCTTCGTGCAGAGACGACAGGTCGCCCTGCTGTCGTCTCGATCGGTCCCCTACCAACCAAAACCGGTGGCCCTGTTCGACGGATTGATGCTGGCCTATTGCTGCCTGATCAGTTTTCTCATTCTTGGAATCTTCGCGATGTCGACGTTTGCATCGCTGGTCAAGTTCTGGCCGTATAACCTGACCCTCGGTTTCAGCAACTATAATTTCGACGTCATGGACGGCGGCGGATGGGAGGCCTTCTGGAACTCCCTGCGCATGGCGTTTTTCACGTCCGTCTTTGGCACGGCCATCATCTTCACTGGCGCCTACATGGTCGAAAAAGCCAGAGGTTCCAGAGAAATGCGTGGCGTCATCCAGTTTCTTTGCATGCTGCCCATGGCGGTGCCGGGGATGGTGCTCGGGCTCGCCTATATCTTCTTTTTCAATCATCCGGACAATCCGCTGGGCATCCTCTATGGCACGATGGCGATCCTCGTCATCTCGACGATCGCGCACTTCTATACGGTCGCGCACCTGACGGCGATGACCGCGCTCAAACAAATGGATCCGGAGTTCGAGGCCGTTTCGAGTTCGCTCAAGGTGCCGGTTCTCAAGACCTTCATGCGCGTAACGGTTCCGGTTTGTCTGCCGGCGATCCTGGACATCATGATTTATCTGTTCGTCAACGCGATGACGACAGTGTCGGCGGTCATCTTCCTCTATTCTCCAACCACAACGCTGGCATCGGTGGCGGCGCTCAATATGGACGATGCAGGCGATATCGCGCCGGCTGCAGCGATGTGCACGATGATCGTTATGGCCTGCGCCCTGGTGCGCGTCATTCATGCCATTGCGACGTTTGGATTGCACCGCTCGACGCAAGCATGGCGACAACGATCATAGGCTCAAGCAGAGGAGTGGACCTAGCGCATGGACCGGACCATCCCATCGCCGACACAGGACGGTCGCAATGGTGCCGTGCCACAGTCCGAGAGTGATACCAACCTGACGAGTCGACGGGCGGCATGGCAAGCGGCGAACCTGGACGACGCGACCACTGAGCTGTTGCGCGAGGATGCCGACTGCTTTCTTCACCAGTCGGTTTCGACGCCGTGTCTCAACGCGATCGCCAAGGCGGAAGGTATCTGGATCGAGGATACGGCCGGTCGCCGCTGTATGGATTTTCACGGCAACAACGTTCACCATGTCGGCTATGGCCATCCCCGCCTCATCAAGGCCATCACCGAGCAGATGGCCAAGCTGTCGTTTGCACCACGTCGCTATGCCTGCCAGACCGCGACGGCGCTGGCCCGCAAGATTGGCGAGATCGCGCCTGGCGATCTGTCGAAGGTCTTGTTCACGACGGGCGGTTCCGACGCCAACGAGGTTGCCATAAAGATTGCCCGGACCGCGACCGGCCGCTTCAAGACGATCTCGTTCTGGGATGCTTTCCACGGCGCCGGGCTCGGCGCTTCGAGCCTTTCCGGGGAGGCTCTGTTCCGTTCCGGTCCGGCCGCGTCACTGATGCCGGGTGTCGAGCACGTCGCGCCGTTTGCGTGCTACCGTTGCCCTTACGGGCATGGCGTCGACGGTGACGGGGTGCCCGATCTCGAGCGTTGCAAGCTTTCCTGCGCCAGCATGATCGACTACGTCCTGAGCCGCGAGACCGATGTTGCCGCCGTCATCGCCGAGCCGGCCAGGGCGGTACCTTACCTGGCACCGCCCGGCTTCTGGCAGCAGGTTCGCGCAGCTTGCGATCGTCACGGTGCGCTGTTGATTTTCGACGAGATCCCGACCGGTCTCGGCAAGACGGGGCACATGTTTGCCTGCGATCATGACGGCGTCGTTCCCGACATCGTCGTGATGGGCAAGGCACTTGGCGGCGGCATTCTGCCGATCGCGGCGGTCGCAACCAAACCCGCGTTCGACCTTGGCGGAGACTGGGCGTTCGGCCACTACACGCATGAGAAGAACCCGGTCACCGCCCGCGCGGCATTGACGACGATCGAGATCATCGAGGACGAAGACCTCGTCGCCAATGCAAGTCGAATCGGCGAGATCGCGCTCGATCGGCTCGAGGAGTTGCGCCGCCGGCTGCCACAGATCGGCGATGTACGCGGCCGCGGCCTGTTGATCGGCCTCGAACTGGTCAAGGACCGGGAAACCAAGGCGCCCGACAATGACCTCGCGGAAGCGGTTCTGTATGCTGCGCTGGATCAGGGGCTGTCGTTCAAGACAAGCATGGGCAACGTATTGACGCTGACACCGCCGCTCATCGTCAACGAGCAGGAAATGCTCAAGGCTCTCGATATCATCGAGGCGTCAATCATATCGGCAACAAGGTAGATCGGGTCTGACTGATGAATGGCAACTTGTCGCTCGCGGAACTAAAGGCGCATGTCTCCAGCGGTGAGATTGACACCGTGCTTGTCTGCATCGCGGATATGCAGGGGCGGCTGATCGGCAAGCGCTTCCAGGCCGAGTTCTTTCTCGATTCCGCGCACGAGGAAACGCATGCTTGCGATTACCTCCTCGCCAACGACATCGACATGGAACCGGTCCCCGGTTACCGGGCTGCCAGCTGGGACAAGGGGTACGGCGACTTCACGATGAAGCCGGACCTTTCGACGCTGCGACGCATTCCCTGGCTGGAAGGCACCGCCCTTGTGCTGTGCGATGTGTTCGACCATCACCACCACGACGTGCCGCATTCGCCGCGGCAGATTCTGCGACGCCAGGTTACCCGCTTGTCGGAACGCGGCATGAAGGCCTATTGCGCCTCCGAGCTCGAGTTCTACCTGTTCGATGAGCCGTATCGCACCATCGCGGCCAAGCACTATAGCGGGCTGCAGACGGCGGGCGACTATATCGAGGACTACCACATCCTGCAGACGTCAAAGGAGGAGGATGTCATGCGCGCCGTGCGCACCGGCCTGCAGCGCGCCGGCATCCCAGTGGAGAACTCAAAAGGTGAGTGGGGACCGGGCCAGGAGGAAATCAATGTCCGCTATGCCGACGCGCTCGATATGGCCGATCGCCACGTCATTCTCAAGAACGGCATCAAGGAAATCGCGCACGATCGCGGCAAAGCGGTCACGTTCATGGCCAAGTGGCATTACGACCTCGCCGGCAACAGCGCACACATCCACCTGTCGCTGTGGGACAAGGGCGGAGAAGAGGCCTTGTTTCACGATCCCGGGGCGGAGTTCGGCATGTCAGGGTTGATGCGCGCGTTCGTCGCCGGTCAGCTCAAGTACGCGCGCGACTGTACGTTGCTGCTCGCGCCCAATATCAATTCCTACAAGCGCTTTCAGGCAGGGACCTTTGCGCCGACCAAGACGGCATGGAGCCGTGACAATCGCACGGCGGGGTTTCGGTTGTGTGGTGAGGGCGGCAAGGCGATCCGCATCGAGTGCCGCATCGGTGGCGCCGACCTCAATCCGTATCTGGCGTTCGCCGGCCTCATCGCATCGGGGTTGGCTGGCGTCGATGAGGCGCTCACGCTCGCGCCGCCGCACTCCGGTGATGCCTATGTCGAAGACGATCTCGAGGACGTCCCCCAGACGTTGCGAGAGGCGACCGAGTGTTTTGCTGCCTCGGGCATGCTGCGCGAAGCACTCGGCGCGGATGTCGTTGATCACTATGCCCATGCCGCGCGCTGGGAGCAGGGCCAGTACGACAGCCGTGTCACGGACTGGGAACTGAGGCGGGGCTTCGAGCGCTATTAGAGCACCATCAGTGCGCCTGACGGAATTGGGCGGCGTGGGTTTTGCCCTTGCGGCTCTAGCCAAGCCGGCTACGCCTGAAGCAATGTCATCAAAAAAGAGAAGTGAACACCGCCATGGACCTGCACGGCAATTGGAGCTACCCGACTACCGTTCGCATGGGGGCTGGCAGAATTACCGAGTTGCCGCAAGCTGTCGGGTCGACCGGCATGAAACGGCCGCTGGTCATCACCGACCCTCATCTGGCGACCCTGCCGATGGTCGACAATATTCTGTCTGATCTCAGTGGCGCCGGTTTCGAGCCGGGACTGTTCTCGGACGTGCAAGGCAATCCGGTGGCTTCCAATGTCGAGGGCGGCGTGGCGGCTCTGCGGGCCGGGCAACATGATGGCGTCGTCGCCGTCGGTGGCGGGTCGGCGCTGGATGCGGGCAAGGTCATCGCGTTCATGAGCGGGCAGAGCCGCCCGATCTGGGATTTCGAGGACATTGGTGATTGGTGGACGCGGGCCGACGCGAGCGCCATACAACCGATTGTTGCGGTGCCGACGACGGCGGGCACAGGCTCTGAAGTTGGGCGGGCAGGCGTCATCACCGATGAAGCAACGCACACCAAGAAGGTCATTTTTCACCCCCTGATGATGCCGCGGATAACGATCTGCGATCCGCAACTGACGGTCGGGATGCCGAAGATGATTACCGCTGGTACCGGCATGGACGCGCTCGCCCATTGCCTTGAGGCATATTGCGGCTCGTTTTATCATCCGATGGCAGACGGTATTGCCATCGAAGGCATGCGCCTGGTGCGCGAGCATTTGCCGGTCGTCTATGCGGATGCCCACAATCTCGAGTCGCGGACACACATGATGTCGGCTGCGATGATGGGGGCGACCGCGTTCCAAAAGTGCCTCGGAGCAATTCACGCCCTGTCGCATCCGGTTGGCTCGATCCACGCAACGCATCACGGTGTGACGAATGCGGTATTCATGCCCTACGTGTTGGCGTTCAACCGTCCCGAGATCGAAGGTCGCATTGGCCGCCTGTCCGGCTACCTCGGTTTGCCACCTTCGTTTGCAGGTTTCATGGACTGGGTGCTCGAGCTGCGCGAGGCGCTTGGCATCCCCCATACACTCGAAGAACTGATCGGTGACGATAGCAAGTTTGCCGTGATGAGTGATATGGCGCCGCGTGATCCGACGGCCGGAGGCAATCCGGTGCCGATCGACGCCGATATCTGTCTCAAGCTTTATCGGCGCGCCTGGTCCGGCGAGCTCTAAAGCCGAAAGGCTCGACCGGCGGCCGGGCTCGAAGCGTTTGGATTGGGCGCTGTGGTTCAGGTGCCGGCGACGGGGCTCCGGTTCAGATAGGCATCCGTCTGGACGATCATCTGTGATTCCTCAATCATCACGACGCCGTAGGCCGGCGGTTCGTGACTGTAGTTGGTGCCGACGCTTTCGGGTACGAGAGGTACCTGGTGGTTGGTGCCGGGCAGGCAGGTGCAGGCAATGCCGCGCCAGTTCACGTACGCCGCGCGATGGACGTGCCCGAAAAAGATGTGGCGGATGTCGCGGCCGGCCTGAAGTGTGTCGAAGAAAGCATCGGCATCCTCCAGCTTGATGCAGTCCATGTACGGGATGCCGACATCGCACGGCGGGTGGTGCATAAAGATGTAGGTCGGTTGGTCGCCGGCCTGCTCCAAGGCGCGCGCCAGCCAGGCACGCCGCTCGGCGCAATACCGGCCTTCGGAGACGCCACCGCCCTTGAGGGTGTCGAGAAACAGGAACGTGCCGCGTTCGGTCGTGTGCGTTTGCTGGATGAAGCCGTTGTCATCGCAGGCGACGCCCGAATTGACCTCGCGAAATGCGTCGCGGTCGTCATGGTTTCCCATCAACAGGAAGGTCTTGAGTGGGAAGCTCTCGAGGCGGTTCCTGAGCCACAGGTAGGCCGCCGTTTCGCCCTTGTCGGTGAGATCGCCGGAGATCACGCAGAAGTCGGCGTCGCCATGCCAGCGGGCAATGTCGGTCAGGCAGCCATCAAGGCGTGCGGTCGTATCGAGGTCCCAAAGTT
>JBPCVZ010000193.1:0-13941 GCA_051010015.1 Hyphomicrobiaceae bacterium | reverse complement strand
AGCGCGAGCGCCGCCACGAGCCATCGCCATTTCGTCAGGAGCTTCCGCAATCCTCTGCCTGCCTTTGCATAGACCACCGCCGCCAACAATGAACCGTGCCCGGACCCGCGTTCAGCACGCCCCCGGGCACGCCACGACGCCCCGCCACTAGAACGGAATCGAGAGCTTCGCGTTGCCGCCGTAGGCCTCGTAGTCGCCGGCGCCGATGCCGTCGTAGAACCCTTCGCCGCTGAGCGTCATGCCATTCGGCAGGTGCACGCTGAGACCCGCCTCGGCCCGCCCGCGCAAGGCGTCGTTGCCAGCGCTCGCGACGCCGGTCTCGATGTCGACCAGGTCACTGCGGCGGAAATCCCAGATCCCCTTCAAGGATACGTACGGGGCGACCGACGTGCCGCCCGCCGTCCGGTACGTCGCCGACAACTTCGGCCCGAACGTCAGGCGCCCGAGCGCGACCGACTGGCGCTCGATGCGATTGCCGCGGCTGTCCGTATAGCCTTTCTGCGATTCCTCGAGATAGAGCACGCCGACGTGCGGTGCAAAGCGCACCGAGCCGTAGTTGAAGTCGCCGGTGAACTGGCCCTTGACGAGCCAGCGGCCGCCGTCGAAGTCGTCGCTGTAGGTCGCATAAGGACTGACCGTGTTGCGCGAGCGGCCCCACGCCGCGCGCGCATCGAAGATCAGGTTGTCGTGCAGGCGCGCGGCCACGTACGGCCCTGCCATCCAGCCGCTGCCCTTGATGCGGTAGCCGAGCGTGCGGTCCTTCTCGTCCGTCCAGTCGAACTGGCCGAGGAGGCCGACCGTCAGGTCGGCGCCGAAGCGGTAGTCGGCGCCGACATAGAGCAGACCGATGTCGTTGGCGGTGGCCTTGTTCTTGACCCGCGACCAGCGCCCGCTGATCCACACGTCAAAACCGTTCGGTGGCTGCGCCGCACCGCCGGTCGCCCCGTACCCGCGGAGCGCCATCGCCCGGCCGAGTTCATGGCGCACCTGCGCCTTGCCCGCCCCCTGGTGGCCGAGCATCTGGCGCAGGCTGGTGGCGAACGCGAACCGGTTGGTCGTCAGCGAACCGTCGCCGGTCATGGTGCCGGCACCGCCAGGCCCGCTGCCGAGCCGCCCGGTCAGGTCCGGTTCGTTGGAGGCGAGCTGGTCGGCGCGCCGGCGCAGGAAGTTGGCGATGATGCGCTTGGTGCGCCGTTTGACGGTGCCATCGGCGGTGCCGGTGACGCGGATATCGTAGGTCGCCTCGTCGGCGTCGTTCGATGCCACGTCGAGGTCGAAGCCGAAGGCGCCGTCCGCACTCGGCGAATAGGCGATGTCGATGGTCGTGCTTTCCCCCGGCTTGACCGTGAAGCGGGTCTGCGAGATGCCCGTGACCGTGACATTGTCGAGCGCGGTCGTCGTGACCGCCTCACCTCGAGCGGCGCGCTGCCGGTGTTGGCGACCGTGTACGTCGTCTTCACGGCGGCACTGGTCCCCTTGTTGCCCTGTGCATCGCTGCCGCCATCGGCGATCATGGTGTCGGCCGGCCGCCGGATCTCGATTTCCGGGCTGGCGCCGCGGCCGCTGATCGCGATGTCGTAGGGGGTCTCGTCGGCGTCATTCGACGCGAGCGCGAGCGCGAAATCGAACGCGCCAACCGCCTCAGGCGTATAGGTGACGTTGAACACCGCCTTGGCGCCGGGCGCGATCGTCAGCGTCGTCGGTGCGATCGCGCCGATTGTGACGTTTTTGCCGGGCGTTGCCGTGATGCCTGTCACGGTGAGCACATCGGTGCCGGGATTGGCCACCGTGTAGGTCTGCGTCACCGCCGTGCCAGCCGGCTGCGTGCCGTGATCATCGCGGCCGCCATCGGCGACCGGCTGCCCCGCCGGGCGCTGCACGTCGATCTCGGGCGCACCGTCGGCGGTGCCGGAGATGACGATGTTGTAGGGGTTCTCGTCGGCATCGTCAGAGGTGATCGTCAGATAGAGCCGGAAGGCGCCGGCCGCCGTCGCCGTGATCGGCACGTCGAACGTCGTCGTCGCGTCCGGCGCGAGCGTGAGGCCCTCGGAAATCCGCACGGCGCAGGCACTGCTGCCGTCACAACCGGCATCGCTCGATAGCGTGACGCCGGACACCGTCAGGTCCGCCGTGCCGGAATTGGCGACGGTATACCTGCGCGTCGATTTGACACCGGCGGTGACCGTGCCGATCGCATCGTCGCCACCGTTGGCAATCGCCTTGCCGCCCGGGCGCTGCACGTCGATCTCCGGTGCCGGTGCCGCGACGGCGTTGCCGCTGGCCCTAAACGAATAGGAGCTTTCATCGGCGTCGTTCGACGCGATCGTCACGTCGAACTCGAATGTGCCGACCGCCGTCGGCGCATAAATGATGGAGAACTTCGCTGTCTCACGCGGCTTCAACTTAAAGCGCTTTGGCGACGGTTGGTCGAACGCGACGTTCGTGTCGTCTGATATCGTGATGTCCGTGACGTCCAGCTCGGCGGTGCCGGCGTTAACCACCGTATAGGTCCGCTTCGCCGCGACCCTAGTCTTCACCGTGCCCAGTAGATCGCGGCGATCAGCGATCGATTGGCCGCCCGGGCGTTGCACCTCGATCCGTGGCGCCGGTGACGCGACGGCGTTGCCCTCAACCGTGATCGTATAAGGGCTCTCGTCGGCGTCGGTCGATACGATGTTGAGATTGAATGAGAACGCGTCGGCCGTTGTCGGCGTATAGGTCACATCAAAGGTTTGCGTCTGCCTCTGCACAACTTGAAAGCTCGACCTCGAAATCCGGTCAATATCAACGTTCTTCTCATCCGACACCGTGATATCCGTCACGCTCAGGCGGTGGCTGCCCCTGTTCTCTACCGTGTAGGTGCGCGTCACCGGCGTTCCGGCCACAAATTCGCCCTGCGCATCCACATTGCCAGCGGCAATCGATGTGCCCGCCGGGCGCTGTACGTCGATCTCCGGTGCGATGCCTTCGCCCCCAACCGTTATCGTATAGGGGCTCTCGTCAGCATCGTTCGATACGATCTCGAGGTCGAACAAGAACGCGTCGGCTGCTGTCGGGGTAAAGGTCACGTCGAAGTTCTCCGTCCCTCCTCCTCCGTCGATTGTCAGCGTATCGGAACCGATCCTAACGCCGCTAACGTTGAGGCCGCGCTTCAGCGTAATTCCCGTCACCTTCAGGGTCGCAATGCCATTATTCCGCACTGCAAAGGTTTGCGTCGCTGCCACGCCGACCGGCAAGTTACCCGACGAATAGGTACCACCATTGGCAATCTCTTTATCGGCCGGATCCAACACTCTGATCTCCAGTGCCGCCGTCGCCGTGCCCTTGAACTTGATGGTGTACGGATTCTCGTCGGCATCGTCAGACGCAATCTTCATAACGAACTCAAACGGACCGGGCGCCGTTGGCGTGAAGGTCACCTGGAACGGCACGACGAGCTTCGGGGGAAGTGGGATGCTTTTCAGCGGAAAGGGCGCGACAACGACATTCTGCTCCCCGGAAAACGTGATGCCCTTCAATTCCAGCTGCGCCGTACCGGTATTCTCGACCTCATACTCCCGCGCGATCAGTTTCCCGGCCTCGACGGAGCCCAGTGCCACCGTCGTGTCATTCCCGATCGCCGTGTCGTCGATGTGCCGCACGTCGAATTCCGGTGCACCGGTGGCGGTGCCGCTGACCGCGATATCGTACGGGCTCCGATCCGTATCATTCGACTCGATGTCGAGGTCAAACGAGAACTTGCCGGCCCGCGTCGGTGTAAATGTCAGGTTAAACTTTTGCCTCGAGCCAACCGCAACGTCGAAGCTCGTTCGAGAGATCGGGCCGACAGTGACGTTGTCTGCGCCCGATGTCGTGATCCCCGTCACCTTCACTAGGGCGGCGCCGTCATTGACCACCGTATAGGTCCGCGTCACCACCTCTCCAGCCGTCTGGTTGACGGCCAATATATCGCTACTGGCGTCGGCAAACCTGCTGTCCCCCGGTCCCAGCACGGCGATCTGGGCAGGCAGCGCGCGCACGTCGGGCAGATCCGCCGTGCCGCCGAACGCTCCCCCCGCGACCACGCCCCCAGGCGAGATCGCGTAAGTCGGACCTGATCGCGTTAGCAGGGCACCAGAAAACGAAATGTCGGCGTTGCCGTTCTCCCAGTAAACCGACAATTGACAGGATCCACCGTCACCGAGCGTCACGGTGCCGACTGTCGTGCCGACGCCGCCCACCGTGCCACCGGG
Organism: Hyphomicrobiaceae bacterium; assembly: GCA_051010015.1. Taxonomy (GTDB): domain Bacteria; phylum Pseudomonadota; class Alphaproteobacteria; order Rhizobiales; family Hyphomicrobiaceae; genus CAJQQK01. The sequence continues at coordinate 9,709 of JBPCVZ010000193.1, read as the reverse complement.
GCAGGTAAGCTGTGAGACGTTCAGATGCTGATTGGTTTTATTGTCGGTTACGATTTTGACTGGCGAGTCAGGTGCAGAGCGCGCCCCGCCATGCCCCGGAAGGAACATAACGAAATCGGTGTGCTGAGCAAGAAAGTCGCTACCTGATGGACTGTCATAGAGATCCGGCGCGGAACCGGTAAGCGCGCAGAGCCCACCGGTCCCGCGGGCACTAATCGAGAGATTGTCAACAACTTCGCTGCGAATGATGCGATCAGCAGCCACGCCACGACACGTCACGTCACCTGCGCCGACGCCCCGGTCACCCCCATCACCGGCCCGGAGAGCAGCGCCGCCGCCAACGCCGCCACCCCTAGCACGGATCGCCATGCTGCCGTCATCGTCTCGTCCCCCCAAACGCACAACGCACACGTGGCTAGCCGTAGTCGGCGGCGGCGGGCGCGCCTTGAACGCGAGATGATGTTTTGATGAAACGGCAGACGGGCCACACCCCGAGCACGGTGCGGCGTCGGCGGCCAGTGCCGCGATCTGGGCCGCGACCTGGGCCGCTACCAGTACCGGTTCTGGCAATCGTCGTCGTCGGGTTGCCGCAACGCCGCGGCCACTGATGTCGCAACCCGGAAGCGTTTGATTTCCGCGCCGGACAGCCAATGCATGCTGTCGTGTGATGCCGCCTTGAGCGTGAACCAGTAGAACGCGTTCGGGATGCCCATTTCACGGAGATAGCCGAGGAAGCGGGCGTGGTAGGGGTCGTCCGGATCGGCGTCTTGCCCCTCGTAGGAGAGCAGCGGTGCGAAGAACAGCAGCGAGTCTTCCCAGCTGTGGACCCCGATGCACGCGCCGCGCTCGACCCTGCGCCGGGCACCGGCGAGAAACAGGTCGGTGCCGCCGGACGCGATCAAGCCGTGCGCGGGCACCACCGTCGTCAGCCCCGCCTCGCGCACCAACCGACCCATTTCAAACGTGTTGTCGAGATCGATCGAGCCTGGCACCGAAAGCAGAACCAGCGTTCGGATGTCCGGATACCAATTGATCATCGTGCGCAGACGTTCTGCAGACCCCGTCTGGATGGCGCCGGTGACAATGAATTTGCCGTCGTAGACGTGCATCTGGAAGGGTGGCACTTGCGGGACTCGGGGCCAGGCCAGCCAACCGATCACGACCAGCGCCAGCACGGCCAGCGTCCTGCGCCATGTCACGCGCCTCACCTTCATGACGCCCCCCCGAACCACCCCTGAGCCTATTGCAGCAACGACCAAGCCGAGGCATTGGAACCGTCCGGCAAGCGCCGAAACCGACCAACCCGCAATGGCGAGAACAAAGCGATTTCGCGTGGAAGATCATGAATTCGAAATTAATTTTACATGCCGTGCTCTATCGGCTGATCGCGCAGAACGAGATAATGGAACACAATGAAACTATGAATTGAAGAAACAACTTCTGTGGTTGTCTCGCCTGCTGTCACCGCAAAAACAAACGGTGCCCGGGTCGCCCTATGACTGACCCAGGCACCGCCGCCCTCAATCCCTAAAATGAACGTCCGCTAGAAGATCTTCTTGAACGTGCGGCCGATCTTGCGGAACGCGCGCTTGATGCCGCGATGGCGTTTGCGCTCGAGGCCGTGCGCCGAGATGATGTGGCCGTTGCAGGCATCGACCCGCAAGGCATGCAGGACGCCGCGGCGGCTGCGTGCGCGGACGTTGAAGCGGCGACCGGCGCGGTGAAAGGCGACGACGTCCCAGCCCTGGCGATGCAGGCGACGCCGGATGCGGCGCGGGCGCATGCAGGAATGGTTGGCGTGGAAGCCGCGGCGCGCCCGCCGGCCGCCGAACCGTTCGCGGCGGAATTCGCGGTGCGTCCGTCGGACGTCACGGCGCGCGAAGCGGTCACGTTGACGCCAGCGCCGGAAGCGATCGAGGCGCGGCACTCGACGTTCGGTGCGATTGCGCGCTTCGCGGCGCGGCGGCGCCGTGTTGGTGACCTCGCGACGTGGCTCGCGGGCCGCGCTGCGGTTACCATTGCGATTACCAGCCCGCTGGCCGTTGCGGTTACCGGTACGGCGGCGCTCGCCGTTGCGTCGTCCCTGGCGATTGCCGGCGCGCTGGCCGTCACCGCCGCGCTGAGCCTGGGCTTCGCCGCCAATATTGAGCGCCTGCGTCGCCGGCAGCACCGTGACGGCCCCCAAGGCGAATGCCGCGCTCAAAATCATGGATTTATGCATCTGATGTCCTCCTTGCCATGCTTGGCAGACTGACATCAGGGCATTGAACGCGCTCCGAACGTGTCGTTCAGCTTCGGTTCATCAAAAAGTGTGGACCAAGTCAGGCGCTGTTGACGTTCATTGACGCGCTGAAGCGCACGGTGCCACGCCCCTCGGCCTTGCACCGGTAGAGCGCCAGGTCGGCCAGCCGCATCAGCTGGTCCGGATCAATGCCGTCCTCCGGTGCCAGCGCCACACCGATGCTCGTGCCGATTTCAACCTTGTGACCTTCGATTTCGAACGGCTGGTGCAATTGCTCGATGATCCTGTTGGCGAGACGTTCTGCACCGGCGATGCCATCGATTCCGACCTGGACGATGGCGAATTCGTCGCCGCCGAGACGCGCAGCGGTGTCGGTGTCGCGGATGCTATCGAGGAGCCGCGCGGCAACTTCCTGCAGCAACTTGTCACCGACCGCATGGCCGAGTGAATCGTTGACCGGCTTGAACTTGTCGAGGTCCAGATAGAGCAGCGCCATCTTGTAGCCGCGCCGCGCCTGCGCCAGGGCGTGTGCAAACCGATCATTGAAGAGCAGCCGGTTGGGCAGGTCGGTCAACGCATCGTGATGCGCCATATGCGCGACACGTTCTTGGCTCCTTCGCCGTTCGGTGACATCCAGATAGGTCGTGATGAACCCGCTGCCTTCGAGGGGAACACCGCGCACTTCGAGCACCGAACCATCGGGCCGCGCGCGCTCATATTCATGCGCCTGCCGGCGTTGGGCTAGTGCGATGCGGCGCTGGACATGCTCTTCGATATCGCCAGGACCGTACTCGCCGCGCTCTGCGTTGAAACGAAAAATCTCCTCGAGCGTCGGCAGGCCGTCTTCAAACAGCTCATCGGGATAGTTGAGTAGCTGCTTTTGCTGCTCGTTGCATAGCACCATGTTGAGGTGCTTGTCGAACAGCGAAATGCCGCCGGGGAAGTTGTGCAGCACGGCCTCGATGTGGCGCATCTGCTGCTGACGTTCCGTGACGTCGAGATACGTCGTAACGAAACCACCGCCGGCAAGCGGCACGCCTCGGATTTCCAGGACCCTTCCGTTCGGCCGCTCGCGCTGATAGGCATGCGCCGTCCGCTGCCTCGCGAGTTCCATGCGATGGCGAACCTGCTCTTCGACGTCACCGGGTCCGTACTCGCCGCGCTTCGCATTGCTGCGGAACAGCTCCTCCATCGTCGGCAGACCGTCGGCAAACAGTTCTTCGGGGTAGTCGAGCAGCTGCTTTTGCTGCTCGTTGCACAGCACCACATTGAGGTCCTGGTCGAACAACGTAATGCCGCCGGGAAAATTCTCGAGGACGACTTCCAACTGGCGCGTTTGCCGGTGCTGCTCCGAAACGTCCAGGTGGGTCGTGACAAAGCCGCCGCCGGCGAGCGGCACGCCGCGCACTTCGACCACGGTGCCGTTCGGGCGAACCCGTTGATACTGATGCGCCTCGCACTTCCGGGCGAGTGCCATGCGGTGCGCGACCTGTTCGTCGATGTCGCCCGGGCCGTATTCGCCGCGCTCGGCATTGAAGCGGATCAGTTCTTGGAGTGTCGGCGCGCCATCGGCAAACAATACGTCGGGATAGTCGAGCAGCTGCTTTGCCTGATCGTTGCACAAGACCAGCGTCAGGTCCTGATCAAAAACGGAAATGCCACCCGGAAAGCTGTTGACGACGATTTCGAGCAATTCGATGCGCTGCAGGCGCTTGATGTGCTCGACGGGATCTTCGTGGTTCGACCGATTGGCCTCATGTTGCCCGTCGTGCTGTAGAGAGACCCCATCCAGCCTCGAGTTCCCATTGCTCGCCATTTGTTTTTTCTCTGCTTAACATCAGCAAACAGAATATCTTGTCAATCTTGAGCGAAGCTGTCCTGAGGCCTGTCTATTGGGCGGTAGGCGAAAAACTGCCTAATTGTTACGCGCCAGAGCGCGCAGGGCCTGACGTCGGGTCGTTGACTGGCCCTTCGGTCGCGACGCGCGCCGTGGCAGGCTGAGGTATTCAACACCGATCGTGTTCTCTGAGCGAAACGCGACCCGGCAGGCGATCAAGCGGTCTTCTTCGGGGAAGATCAGATCGAACGTCTCGGGCGTGCTCGGCACCGCGCGAAACTCGAGCAGTGCGCCATTGTCACTCTGATTGGTCATGTTGCATTCGATACCCGCGTGGTCGGGCCAGCGAATGACACAGGGCTTGAACGTAGTACGGCGTCCGAAGGCGCGGCGCTCGGCAAAGGAAACGGGATCGAACGGTTGTTTCATCGCGCAGTACCTTTCGAAGGGCGACGTTTCCGGGCATTCATTCGGCGCTTGCCGGCGACTGCCGCCTTGGCTTCGTCGGAATGCAGATCGCGGCCGCAACTTCGCCATTGCAACCCGTCGCGCGAGTGAATCATGTCGAGCTTGCTTGAACCTGTTGCGTCCAGCCGATGGACAGTGCTGCACCTGTTTCCCCGCTGCTTTGGAAATGCAAAGCGCGTGCAGCCCGGACAGACAGCCGTGCGCAAAATCTTCTCGCGGCACGCTGCTCTAATCTAACTCTGCGCTAGTCCGACAATGGCTCGAGCACGCGCGCCGCGGCCGCAGCCTCTTCGCATGGGCTTGGCATCCGGTTCCAGGCATCAAGTGCGGCGACCTTGTAGGCCTCGGCAAGCGTTGGGTAGTTGAACGTGTTCTCGACGAAGTAGTCCAGTGTTCCGCTCAGGTTCATGACGGCTTGTCCGATATGGACGAGTTCCGTCGCACCTTCGCCAACGATATGAACACCCAGCAGGCGCCTTGTCCTCAACGAAAACAGCAGCTTCATCATGCCGAACCGCAGCCCCAAGATGTGACCACGCGACGTTTCGCGAAACCGCGCTACGCCGACTTCGTAGGGAATGTCGCGCGCACGCAGTTCTTCCTCGGACATGCCACAGGTTGATATTTCCGGGACCGCATAGATGCCGTACGGGAAGAATTCGGGCGGCTCATGGATCGCAATACCGAGTGCGTGGCAGGCCGCGATGCGTCCCTGCTCCATCGACGTCGACGCCAGACTCGGAAATCCGATCACGTCTCCGGCGGCAAAGATGTGTGGCACCCGGGTTCGAAACGTCTTCGGGTCGACCGCAATCCGCCCGCGGCTATCCGCTGCCAGACCGACGACATCAAGACCGAGTGTAGAGGTCGCGCCAGCGCGCCCTGCTGCGAACAGAACCATGTCGGAGCGGACTTCGCGGCCATCGCTCATCACGGTTCGGCAGCCATCCGTTGTCGCTGTAATGTCGTCAACATGGCACCCGAGCCGGAGCGCGATGCCGCGATCGCGCAAATCATGGAGAAATTCGCCGATGATCTCCCGGTCGATGAATTTCAATACTTCCCGCTCGGGATCAATCAGCGTGACCTGGACATCGAGCGCGCTGAAGATCGTCGCGTACTCGATGCCGATGACGCCGGCGCCAATCACGGTCAGGCTGCGCGGAACCTCGACGATATCGAGGATTTCATCGCTGTCGAGAACGCGCCGCCCGTCGAACGGAACGTGGTCCGGCCGATAAGGGGTCGTGCCAACGGCGATCAGAAACTGGTCCGCGACAAAGCTGCGGCGTCCATCATCGGCACGCACTTCAATTTCATTGAGGCCGACGAAGCACGCTGATCCGTGAAATGTATCCACCCGATTGCGCGCGAACTGGTGCTCGAGAATCTCCACCTCGTGGTCGAGCGTCAGGAGAAGCCGGCGGCGCAGATCCTGCGCGCTGATGTCCTGCTTCACACGATAGGAGCGACCGTAGAAGCCGCGCTCGCGCCAACCGGATAGGTTCATGACCGTTTCGCGCAGCGTCTTGCTCGGGATCGTCCCGGTGTGCACCGAAACACCTCCCACGCGGCGGCCTCGGTCGACGACAAGCACGGTTCGTCCGGCCTTGGCGGCCTGGACCGCCGCGCGTCGGCCGGCAGGACCACTGCCGATGATGATCAGGTTATAGTCGTGCTTCATGTCAGACTTTCCGAGCGGATCGCATGCAACCAAGTCTAGCGAGGCAAGCTTGGTCGGACCTGTCGTTGTGCTCGGCCGCGGCCAATAGAGGTGTCGCGATGCGCCTGACCTGCATCCATGCGGGGCTCACGGACGAGGCGGCCATCACGCATGCGCTCAAGCCCGCGTGTCAGCTTGACGCATCGATGCCACGCGCTACGCTCGGTGCGTCTGCAATATTTCGCGTCAAGGAGCCTCGCATGGAACTCGGTTATTTTACGATGCCATCGCACCCGCCGGAGCGGGATCTCAAGGAAGGCCACGAATGGGATCTCGAAGTGATCCGCTGGCTCGACGAACTCGGCTACAAGGAATGCTGGATCGGTGAGCATCACACCGCGCCGTGGGAGCCGCACCCGTCGCCCGACCTGATCGTTGCGCAGGCACTTATGCAGACGAAAAACATCCGCCTCGGCCCCGGCGGATTCCTGCTGCCCTATCACCACCCGGCAGAACTCGCCAACCGCATTGCCATCCTTGACCACATTTCCGACGGACGCCTCAATTTCGGCGTGGCAGCGAGCGGTCTGCCGAGCGACTGGTCGATGTTCAACGTCGACGGCATGTCCGGCCAGAACCGCGCAATGACGCGCGAGGCGCTCGATATCATTCTCAAGATGTGGGAGAGCAACGAGCCGTTCGAATATGCCGGCTACTACTGGACGGTACGCAACCCGGAAGAGATGTTCGGCTTCTTGCGCCCCCACCTCAAGCCGAAGCAATCACCACATCCACCCATCGGCGTCGCCGGCCTGTCGAAAGGCTCCGATACACTCAAAGTCGCCGGCGAGCGCGGATACATGCCGATGAGCCTCAACCTCAATCCGGCGTATGTTGCCAGCCACTGGGAATCCGTCGAGATTGGTGCCGCCTCTGCGGAGCGCACACCGGACCGCAACGAGTGGCGTCTAGTGCGCGAGGTGTTCGTCGCCGACACCGACGAGGAAGCTTGGCGGATGTCCGTCGAATCACACATGGGCCGCATGATGGGCGAGTATTTCCTGCCGCTATTGGAGAACTTCGGGTTTTTCGAATACCTCAAGCATAACCAGGACGTGCCCGACTCGGATGTGACGCCGGCCTACTGTGCCAAACACAACTGGCTGGTCGGCTCACCTGACACGGTCGCAGAGAAGATCGCCAAGATCTATGACGATGTCGGCGGCTTCGGCCAGCTACTGGTGTTCGGCTTCGACTATATCGATGACCGCCAGGCCTGGCGCCACTCACTCGAATTGCTGGCCAACGAAGTGCTGCCCAAGGTCAAGCATTTGCGCCCGGGGGCATGACCCAGCTGCGACGCCGGTATCACCTACCGGCGTCCACAACGCCTAAGCGATACGGCTCGACGCCCATCTTATACTCATTTGCTGGATATGTTCGATGCAAGCGAGCGAACGTTTGATCGAGGTTATATGAGCCATCGACGAGTTGCTGTGCTAACCTTGTGCCGGGGCCATCGTCATTCGATGCCCCGCTTACTTCATTCGTTTCAAAAAGGATTGGACCGATGAAAGTTCACGAAGCCATGCACAGTGGCGTCGAATGGCTGGGGCCGTCGGCATCACTCGCCGAAATCGCGGAAACAATGCGCAAGCACGATGTCGGCGCAATTCCCATAGGCGAAAACGACCGCCTGATCGGTATGGTTACTGATCGTGACATTGTCCTCAAGGCCTTCGCAAAGAAGGCCGACCCTTCCAAACTCACGGCGCGCGATGTCATGACCAAGGGCATCGTCTATTGTCAGGAAAACGAAGAGCTTGGCGACGCGCTGGAAGTTATGGAGAGCAAAAGGATTCGCAGGCTGCCTGTCCTCAGCAAAGCCAAACGCATGATCGGCATGCTCAGTCTGGGTGACGTGGCCCACAAGGCATCGCATTCGCTGACAGGCGAACTGACCGCGGCCGTTGCCGGCCATCATACAAACTAGGAAAGAACCGGTCCGGAGGAGCGTTCGTCGGAACCATCCTCCGGGCCGGCCATTGGGCGATCGCAGTCTCGGCCGCAAAGAGGCCCGCCGGCAACACCTGCTCCGACCATCAAGTCGCCCAGGACCGTCCGAAATCACCGAGCGAAAAATCGTTGCCGGGGTTGCGGTTCTCGCCGGCGACGAGTTCCATCGGCATGTCTTCCCAACTCGCCGCCGCGTTCGGCATAACCCGGTACATGCACGACGTTGATGGCATGTAGCGCAGCGCCAATCCGGCCCGGCGCCGACCGGACGTGTTGGCCGCGGACGCGTGAATGATGCCGATGTCGTGCAGCGACAGCTGGCCGACCTTGAGTTCGATGAGTTCGGCCGCGCCCTCGTCTACGTTGTCGATCGGCAGCTCGCGATTGAGCGTCGAGTTCGGATTGTCGAGGAGGTCGTGCTCGAGGGCGTCGCCCTTGTGGCTGCCTGGGATGACCTTCATCGCGCCGTTGCTTTCGTCGACGTCATCGAGCGCCACCCAGATCGTGCAGGACGCCATCGGCTTCACCGGCCAGAACGGGCCATCCTGGTGCCATGGCACGATGCGGCGGCTCTCGGCTGGCTTGCAGAACAAATGCGTGAACAGCAGGATCAGGTCCGGCCCCATCACGTCCTGTGCCATGGCGACAATCCGAGGATCGTGGACGAGATCATGGAACGCCTTTTGCCCGCGCACGCCATAGGGCTTACCGCCATTGAGATGCGGGTTCATGATCCGGTCCGGCATGATGTCCGGATTGTCGGCGAGCACCGCATCGAGCGCATCGCGCAGCCGTTGCACTTCGTCATCGCCAAGGCGAAAGTCCTGCGGGATGACAAAGCCTTCGCGATGATACGTTGCGATTTCCTCGGTCGTCAGCATAGGGTCGTTTCCTTCGTCAGCGTTCGTCGAGCGTTGCCGCTTATTTCACCTGATCGGCACAGGCGGCGTCAACCTTGGCCATGACGCCCGCGTCGAGTGGTCCGGCCGCAGCGGCGGTGACGCATTCGAGCAGCTCGGCGCGATTCTTGCAGCCAAGCACCACCGTGTCGATGCCGTCCATGGTCAGCGCGTAGCGATGCGCCAGCGCCGCCGCCGACATGCCGAGTTCCCCGGCGAGGGCACGAAATTTCGCCGTGCGATTGAAATCGACGACGACGCCGTGGTCCGCCGGCAGGTCGCGGTCCACCGCATCGGTCAGCGCGCCGCCCTGCACCGGTCGAATACCCATCACGCCGGCGCCCGCCGTCTTGGTTGCCGCGATCAGCTCGCGCGCCCGGCTCGGGCCGGCGAAGTACTGCAGCTCGCCGGCCGAATCGATCGGGTTCGAGAGGCACTGCACCACGGCCGGCTTCGCGGCGCCATCGAGTGCGCGCAAAATGCAATCGGGAATGCCGATGCCCGTGACGCCCCATGCCCCGATCCGGCCTTGCGCGACGAGCTTCTCGCAGGCCGGCACAAACGCATCGGCGTAGGTCGCCCAG
>JBPCVZ010000192.1:0-12669 GCA_051010015.1 Hyphomicrobiaceae bacterium | reverse complement strand
GTTCACTCATCGCTGCCGTCCTCTCAAACGTTCCAATGCTGCATCAGGCGCTCGCGGTGGTAGGCCGAACCGCCGAGAAACACCTCGGAGCTCTTCGCGCGCTTGAACCAGAGATGCGTGTCGTTATCCCATGTGAACCCGATACCGCCATGGATTTGCACGGCATGGATTGCGGTCTGCATGTAGGCGTCAGCGGCACCCGCCTTGGCGAGCGACGCCATCGCCGGCACATCCTCGTCGCCGTCATCGACCGCCGCCGCCGCATAGTAGGCTGCCGACTTCGCCAGCTCGACATCGAGCAGCATGTCGGCCGCCTTGTGCTTCAGCGATTGAAACGACGCGATCGACCGCCCGAACTGGACGCGCATCTTGGCGTAGTCGATCGCATCCTCGAGCAGCCGCTCGGCGCCGCCGGCCATCTCGTTGGCGAGGCAGATCGCGGCGACATCGAGCGTCTCGCCGAGCGCATCGGCCGCGGCGCCCTCGTCGCCGAGCAGTTCGGCTTCGACACCGGTGAACGTTATGCGCGCAATCTTGCGCGTCGCATCCACCGATTTAAGCAGCGTGCGATCGATGCCGGGTGCATCTCCCGCGACGGTGAACAGCGAAACGCCATCGCTGCCGCTGCTGCCCGGCCGGCGCGCCGCGACGACGAGCAGATCAGCGCTGGCACCATCCAGCACAAAACTCTTGCGGCCATCGAGCGTCGCCTTGCCACCTGACACCGCCGCCGTCATCGCGATGCCCTCGACGTTCCACTGACCACTGTCTTCGGCGAGCGCCAGTGTCGCGATCGTCTCGCCGGCTGCGATACCCGGCAGCAGCGCCTGTTTCTGCGTCTCGCTGCCGGCTTTCATAATCGCCGTCGCCGCCATCACGGTCGACGCGAAGTACGGTGCGCACAGCAGCGCACGCCCCATCTCTTCAACGGCAATGGCCAGTTCGCTGACGCCAAACCCCTGTCCGCCATAGGCTTCGGGAATATGGATCGCGGTCAGCCCCAGGTCCTGGCTGAGTTGATGCCACACTTGCCGGTCATGGCCGGCATCGGTTGCCATCAGGCGGCGCACTTCCGTCGTTGGCGACTTGTCCTCGAGGAAGCGGCGCAGCATCGTGCGGAACTCCGCCTGCTCGTCCGAAAAGCTGAATTTCATGGGCAATACTCCGATGCGACGCGCCCGCGCAACGCTATGAAAAGGTTACGCGCGAGCTTCCCGCATGGACCATCGCACTGGCAAGCGCGGCCCGCCGGATATCAGGCACAGGAACAGGCATCGCCCCTATGATGATTGGGCGTGAAGAGGCAGAGCCGCTACCCCGCAACCAGGTCGGCCGCCTTGTCGAGGCCAACCGGCTCGTCCGACAACAGCGCGCCCACCATCGCCTCGTCCGAGCGCGGTACCGCGAGCGGATCGTTGGCGCTGAGCCTGTGATCAACCACCATCCGTGCCAACAACAGGCGCCGCGCGTCGCCACCCGCGGCCCCCAACCGCACCCCCTCGCTCGCCATCAACGCCGCCGACGTCGCGTGGTAGAGCGCGTCCGATGCCTTGCGCGCGAGCGGCTCGTTGCCCGATGCCGCAACATCGCCGGCAAACGCGAACGCCCGGTCGATCGTCGCGCCGAGCTCACCCTTGAATTGGCCTGGCATCGCGTCCGTTTCCGACAGCTCGTCATGCAGCGCACCGGCGAGGTCCTCATGCGCGCCGACCTTGCCGATCGCGCGCGTCGTCACGTCGAGCGCATTGATGTTCGACGTGCCCTCCCACAGCACGCCGAGATGGGCGTCGCGGACCAGGCGCGCGTTGATCCAGTCCTCGATGTAGCCGTTGCCGCCGCGCACCTCCATCGCGCCGGTCGCTACATCGACATTGTCGCGCGCGGTGCGGAATTTGATGAGCGGCGTCAGAATGCGCACGAGGCGCTTGGCCTGCGCATCGCCCTGCTCCGCCTGGTGCAGCTTTACCGCCGTATAAAGCACCATCGAGAGCGCCTGCTCGGTCGGCACCATCAGCTTCATGAGCTGGCGGCGCAGCAGCGGTTTTCGCGCAAGACGCTCACCGAAGGCAATGCGCTGGTGCGCGACGACGAGCGCCTCGTTGAGGCAGCGCCGCATCATGCCGGCGGCGCGCACGCCGTGCGAGAGACGTGACATGTTCACCTGGTCCATCATCTGCTTGAGGCCGGGGTTGCGGCCCGGCCCGACCTCGCCCAGCGGATAGGCGACGGCGCCCTCGAACTTGATCTCGCCCGAGGCCATCGACTTGCTGCCGAGCTTCGGCTTCAGGCGCACGATGCGGTAGGCGTTGCGCGTCCCGTCATCGAGATGGCGCGGCAGCGCGAACAGGCCGAGGCCGCTGGTGCCGTCGGCGGCACCTTCGGGGCGCGCAAGCAGCAGCGCGACGTCGCCGTCTGCGCACGAGCAGAACCATTTCTCGCCGTAGAGCCGCCAGTTGCCATCCTCGTAGCGCGCCTCGAGTTCGATGTTGCCGACGTCGGAGCCGCCGGTCTTCTCGGTCATGAACTGCGCGCCCTTGAGGATCGTCGTCATGTCCTGGCTCCACATGCCGGGCAGGAACCGCGCCTTGGTCTCCTCGTCGCCATAACGCTCGATCAGCATCGCCGATGTGTCGGTCGCCGAGATCGGGCACATCAGGCCGAACTCCGACTGTGTGAACAGATACTGCATCACGTATTTCGCGATCGGCACGTGCTTTTCCGGCCAGTCGAGCACGCCGGCGCGGCGCGACATGCAGTGAATGCCGAACTCGCCGTAGCCGAGCCACTCCATCTCGCGGTACGACGGGTGGAACTCGATCCAGTCCTCGTCTTGGCCGCGGGCATTGCGCGTGTGCAGCACCGGCTGATGCCGGTCGGCCGCGCGCGCCAGGTCATCGAGTTCATTGCCGGCGATCTCACCGAGCCGCGCATAATGCGGCGTCATGTGGCGCAGCACGCCGTCATCCATGTAAAGCGCCAGCAAGGAGCGCAGGCTGTGGTCGATCTCGAAAAAATTGAGGCCATTGCAGTCGCCGGCAATCCAGCCATCAAGGTCTAAGGGTTGCTTCGGATCGGTCTCCGCGCCCGCGCGCGCAACATCTGCCAATACCATGGGATGGTCCTCCTGAATTGCGTGGCCGCCAGTTTGACCGGTTTCGCGCCCGGCGCCAAGCTGGCCCGATCGCCGCGTGGTACCACGCCGCCCCCACACCATCGTATCCCATCAGGTCACCGATCACTATATTTGATCGATTGCGCGACGCCCTATTGCCGGCGACTTGCAGTTGCCGCCCGGCGGGGCGAACTGCTTAACTGCTGTGAATGATCGGTTCAGAACCGGAGAGCCCCCGAGCATGGCCAGCGACACGACCCAACCGCAGCGCTTCCGCGATCGCGAGATCGCTTTCCCGAACGGCGTATCCGGGCATAACATCGACATCCCCTCGGCGTCGCCGCTGAACTACCATCAGGTCATCTCGGCGCCGGCCGAGATGCCGTCCATCACCGTCGACGGCAAACTGTTCATGCCGGCCCGGCACACGGCCGACGGCGCCGTCCCGCTCATCATCATTGCGCCCGGCAGTCTCGGCGTCGCCCCGTCGCACCTCAAGCATGCTGAAACGCTCAACGCCCTCGGGTACGCGACGTTCGTGCTCGACAGCTTCGGCGCCCGCGGCGTCAGCTCCACCGTCGCCAAGCAGACCCAGTTCTCCTTCGCTGCTTCGGCCTACGATGTTCTCGCCGCATGGAAGGTGCTCCACATGCTGCCGGGCATCGATGGTGCGCGGATCGGTGCCCAGGGCCACAGCCGCGGCGGCTCGGCCGTACTGACCGCCGCGACCCGGCGTTTCGCGGATGCCGTGCTCGGCAAGGGCAACGGCCTCAGGGCGATCCTGCCTGGCTATCCGTGGAGCGGACATCAGTTCCTCGACCCATCGGTTGGCGACACGATCGTACATGTCCTGATGGGCGATGCCGACGAGTGGTGCTCGCCAATGCAGGTCCAGGGGCATTTGCAGGCGATCCGGCTCGCCGGCGGCACCGCATCGATGCGCCTGTTCCCCGGCGCCCACCACAGCTTCGATCGCGGCAGCGACGTGATCCACATTGCGGAAGCCTCGGTCTCGCCCGCCGCGCCAACCACCTACCTCGCCGACGGCGGCGCCTTCATCCATCCCCTTGAGGACGCGCCCAACCCGGCCTTGGTCGACCGCGACGTGATGGTCTATTCGCTCAAGGCCGGCTACGGCAGGAAAGGCGCTCACCTCGGCAGCGCGCCCGGTGAGGCGGACGCGTTCCGCGCCGACATGCACGCCTTTTGGCAACGCGCCCTGCCGCTCGGCTAGATGTGAACTCAAACCAGCTTGTGCATCTCTTCGAGCCGGGTCGAACCGACCTCGTCGACGATCCGCCCGCGCAACGTGCGCATCGCACCGAGCCAGCGATCATAGTCGGCCGACTTGAACTGGATGAACTTGGCAACCTGAGGGTGCGGCAGGATCAGGAACTTTTCGCGCCCGACGCCCTCGACCACGGCGTCGGCGACCTGGTCCGGCGTCAGCACGTCGGGCAGCGCGTCGGCCTCGGCGACATCGCCATAGCCGAGCATCGGCGTTGCGACATACTGCGGGCAGATCACCGACACCTTGATGCCCTGGTGGGCGTGGCTGATCGCCAGCGCCTCGGCGCAGCCGACGGCGGCGTGCTTGGTCGCGGAATCCGCCGCATCGCCGCTCTGGCTCAGCCGGCCGGCTGCCGAGGCCATCTGCAGCAGGTAGCCGTCGCCGCGCGCGATCATGCCGGGCAGCACCGCGCGGGCGGCGTAGACATGCGCCATCACATGCACGTCCCAGCACCGCTGCCACGCATCGTTGGCGGCCGACGCGGCATGATCACCTTCGCCGAGACAGATACCGGCGTTGGAACAGAACAGGTCGACCGGACCCCACTGCGCCTCGGTCGCCGCGACGAGGTTCTGAATATCCGTTTCACGCGTGACGTCGCAGGCGATGCCGAGGCCGCCGAACGGTGCCGCCACCGCGCGCGCCACGTCCCCTGAGAGATCCGCGACCGCGACCCGGGCGCCCGCGGCCGCGAACCGTGCCGCCATCGCCCGGCCGATGCCGCTCGCGGCACCCGTCACTATAACGATCTTGTCCTCGAGGTTCATGTGTCATTTCCTTGCTTTACCGGTGCCCGCGTGGAGGCTCGGGCAAAGGGCACAATAGCTGTGCGCGCCACCGCGCGCCAACTTTCCGCGTGATCTGCCCGCCGATCCCGCCTAGGCTGTCGGCCACCGCAACCGACAGGCAGAAGAACCATGAACCAACCCGCGCGCGACCGGGCGGCAATGGCCAACGATCCGGCAATCTGCGACCTGCGCAGCGACACCGTCACGCGGCCCGACGAGGCGATGCGGGCGGCCATGGCCGGCGCCGCCGTCGGCGACGACGTCTACGGCGACGATCCGACCGTCACCGAACTCGAGACCCATGCCGCCCAAATGCTCGGCAAGCAGCAGGCAGCGTTCTTTCCCTCTGGCACGCAGAGCAACCTCGCCGCCATGCTCGCCCATTGCGGGCGCGGTGACGAGATCATCACCGGCGCCGGCTACCACGTCCACGCAAGCGAAGGCCTCGGCGTCTCCGTCCTCGGCGGCACCGCGATCGCCACGATCCCGACCGAGGCCGACGGCTCGATCACGCCCGAGCGCATTACCGCTGCGATCAAGCCCGACGATCCGCACTTCGCCGTCTCGCGCCTGCTGTGCACCGAGAACACGAACCGCGGCAAGGCGATCCCGCTGGCGGCGATGCAGGCAGCGAGCGCCACGGCGCGCAAGCACGGTCTCGCCGTCCATCTCGACGGCGCCCGCCTGTTCAACGCGACGGCTGCGCTCGACATCGAGCCGACCGCCCTCGCCGCGACCGCCGACACCGTCTCACTGTGCCTCTCGAAGGGCCTCGGCACGCCGGCCGGCACGCTGCTGCTCGGCCCCGACGACGTCATGGGCAAGGCGCGGCGCTGGCGCAAGGTGCTCGGCGGTGCGATGCGCCAGACGGGCGTCCTCGCCGCCGCCGGGCTCCATGCCCTGAAGCACAACGTCAGCCGCATGCGCGACGACCACCGCCGCGCCCAGGCGCTCGCGCGCCACCTCGTCGACATCGGCGCTGGCGATCCCGAACAGCCGCCGGCTGCGGAAACCTGCATGGTGTTCTTCACGCCGGCCGGCGCCGACCACATGGCGTTCCGCGCGGCGATGGCCGACCACGGCATCCTGCTTGGCGGGCGCGACCGGACCATCCGCCTGGTGCTCCACAAGGACATCGACGACGTCAAGCTCGAGCGCATCTGCGACGCGTTCACGGCGGTGTGCCGGGGATGATGCTGCGCGTATGGGGCTGCCGCGCCAAGCCCCGCTCGCGCCTTGAGGCGCGACCTACCGCTTCCCCCCAAACGCCGCATTCGCCGCATCGACCGTCAATCGGCCATGCTTGACGATCGCCTGCTTGAGTGCCGCCATGCTGCGCGCCGGCTCGATGGCTAGCGCACGCGCCGCGACGGCTGCAATGATCAATGCGGCATCGCCGGAGGCCAAGCCCAAGCCGCCCGCACCGCCCGAGACCATCACATCGACGGTCGCAACACCTCGGTTTGCCGCCGCCGCATCACTTGCAACGATGACCACGTTGCCCGCACCTCGCAAACCCTGATACGCCGCCGAGCGGTCAAGGTCTTTGCCACCATCGCCGGCCGGCAGCACAAACAATCGATCGCCGAAACGCTTTGTCGCTTCCGCCAGGATCGGCCAGTCTGGCCGCTTCGGATCCGCCTCGAGCCACACCACGATCCGCGTCGGCGTGCGCGCAACGAACGTCATCATGTGACCGAAGGCCTGCGGGTCGCCCTTGCGCTGCTTGACGATCACGAGTTGTGCCGCTGGTGCCAGTGCGGCAAGCGTCATCGCCGCCGCCGTGCCGGGACCGGCTTCGGCGAACGGCGCCGGATCATCGTCGGTGAAATCCCAGGCGATCAACACCCCCTCGCCGTCGCGGGCAAAGCGGCGTCTCAGTTCCGCACGACGATAGTCGACACCAGGACCGAGCAACGCCACGGCCACCCCCCCGACCGGGCTCAAGCCCGGCGGCACTGGCGGCTCCTTGGCCGCCGCCTGCCATGTCAGCGCAGCGATCGCCGACAGCACGATCAGCAATCGCAGCTTCGCGCTACCCCGCGGCATCGCACGCACTTTCAGCCGGCGCGATCGCGAACGTCTCGACGACAAAATCCGCGATCCGCCTGACGTCATCGAGTTCGAACACCGGCACGCGCGCGCCCTCGACCGCATCGTCCGCCGCAATCGCGATCACCTTGTCGTCGCGTTCGGCGAGCCCGAAGCCCGGTTCGCTGCCGTGCCGGCGCGCTTCGATCTTCGCGATCGGCTGTGACTTGTAGCCTTCGACGACGATCAGGTCACACGGCTCGAGATTGGCCACCACATCGGCAAAGTCCGGCTCCGGCCCTTCGGTCATCAGCGCCCAGCGCTTTTGCGAGACCACGGCGACCTGTGCCGCCCCCGCCGCACGATGGCGGGCGCTGTCGGTGCCTTCCTCATCGAGGCGCAGTGCGTGGTGCGCGTGCTTGATCGTCGCGATGCGCAGGCCGCGCGACGTGAGCTCCTCGACGAGGCGAACAGCGAGCGTCGTCTTGCCGGAGTTCTTCCAGCCGACGATCCCGACGATTGGCTGTCGTGCCACGATGTTCGCCGCGCTCATGAATGCCACCTAGCTTTCGATCAACCGGCGCGCTTCATCGAGTTCGTCCGGCGTGTTGGCGTTGAAGAACGGATCGATGGTCTTGCCGTCGATCTCCAGGTCCGCGAAATCAACCGGCAGCGTACCATGCCGGTCGGTCCAGCGCAGGACCTTGCGAATGCCGTCATCTTTGAGCGCTGCATCGAGATCATCGTGAAGGGCGACGGGCCACAACCCGATCACCGGGTGGAGATGGCCGCCGGAGCGCGCGATCGCAATGCCACCGGGATTGACCTGTGCCACCTGCCGCAGGCGCACCACCAGGTCGCGCGGCAGGAACGGTGCATCCGTCGACGTCGTCGCGACGAACGTCGCGTGCGTATGCTCGCGGGCCCAGCGCATGCCGGCAAGGACGCCGGCCAGCGGGCCGACATTGCCGTCGATCGTATCGGCGACCACCGGCAGGTCAAAGGCGGCGAACCGCGCCGGATCACCGTTCGCGTTGAGTACCAGCCGGCCGACCTGCGGCGCGAACCGAGCAATGACGTGGCCCAGCATTGTACCGTCGCCAAACCGCAGCAAACCCTTGTCACCGCCGCCCATGCGCCGCGACAGGCCGCCGGCCAGCAGCACGCCGGCAATGTCACTGTCTCCTGTCGTCACCTGGCTTCCTCATCAGCACGATATCCTTGGCCGGGCACTCGAAGTCCCAGCCGAGCCGGCTGGCGACGAACGCCAGCGTCTCGCGCTTATAGAATACAACGTGCGTCGGGTCTTGTCGGTAATGCCACTTGGCGAATTTGTCGTCGTCTGTCTGGAAGCACGTCATCAGGCCGAGCCAGCCGCCCGGCCGCAGCAGTTGGTCGAACCGCTCGAACTCGCGGGCCGGATCGAAAAAATGCTCGGCCACCTCGGTGCAGGTCACGAAGTCATAGACATCGCCCAGCACGGCTCGGTCGCCAGCAAAAAAAGGATCGTAGAGCGCCACCTCATGGCCCGCCTCGCACAGCATGTCGGCGAGCGCCGGTCCCGGCCCGCAGCCATAGTCCAGGCCATGGGAGTGCGGCGCCAGGCAACCAAGCAGCGGCTCGGCGAGCCGCGCCAGGAATTCGCGATACCCCGGATCATCGACATGGTTCTCGTGGCTGAGGTAGTGGCGATGTTCCGCTTCGGCCGGGAGCCGCGCGGCCGGGTCGAGGAAGGTCAGCAGGCAATCTCCACAGCGCCAGTAGCGCTTGGCGCGATCGTCCAAAAACACCGTGATCGCCGCGCCCCGACACAACGGACAGGCCAGCGCCGGCGCGCCGGCGGCGTCAGCCATCGGCCATGCTGCCCTTGCGCACGTGACGTTTGTCCTCGTCGGCGACCGCCTTGGCATCGGCGTCGTAGACGAGCCGATCGGTGCCGGCGAGCGCGATGAACCGCTTGCCCTTGGCGCGGCCGATCAGCGTCAGGTTCGCCTTCCGTGCCAGATCGACGCCCCACGCCGTGAAGCCCGAACGCGAAATCAGCACCGGAATGCCCATGTTGACGGTCTTGATCACCATCTCCGAGGTCAGCCGGCCGGTCGTGTAGAATATCTTGTCGTGCGGATCGACCTTGTGGAGGAACATGTAGCCGGCGATCTTGTCGACCGCGTTGTGCCGTCCGACGTCCTCCATGTAGACCAGCGGCCGGTCGCCCTCACACAGCACGCAGCCATGAATGGCGCCGGCCTTGAGATAGAGGCTCGGCGCCTGATTGATCTTCCGCGACAGCCCGTAAATCCACGACGTGCGGACCTGCGCCTCGTTCGACAGCGCGACCTTGTCGAAATTCTCCATCAGGTCGCCGAACACGGTGCCCTGCGCACAGCCCGACGTCTGGATTTTCTTCTTGAGCTTTTCCTCGTAGTCCGTTTCGCGCGCCGTACGTACGACGATCGTCTCGATGTCTTCCTCGTAGTCGATGCCCGTGATGACATCGTCCGGCTGCAGCATGTGCTGATTGAGCAGATAGCCGACCGCAAGCAGATCGGCATGATCGCCAATCGTCATCATCGTCACGATCTCGCGGCTGTTGAGGAACAGCGTCAGCGGTCGCTCGTTGACGACCGTCGTGTCGATCGGATTGCCATCCTGGTCGAGCCCCGCGACGCTCTCGGAAAGGCGCGGGTCGTCCGGGTCGGGCAGAATTTCAAACTCGCGCATCACTCAAAGGTCCGGAAACTGGGTTGCCGGACCCTACGCGATAGAAATCGGAACCGGAAGTCAATTGTCTCGGCGCCGTAAAGATCGCCTTCGACGGTAGACCATCGCGATCGACATGCGCATCACCGCCGCCTGCGTCCGGTCTACTGCAGGGATTTCGGTGTGAAGGCGCAAGCCGCCCAATAAGGATAATCCTGATGGTGCGGATCGGGCGCGACCGAACAGCCGTCGCCTGCAAAGCCGCGATACCGCCGCGCTCTGCGATGACGTCGCTTGGCACGATACGTTCGATGGTTCTTGGCATGGTGGCGCTTGGATTTCGCCCCATGTGGATGCGCCGTCGCCGGCGCCGCGAAAACGGCAAGGACAAAACCAAGTAAGATCACCAATTTCATCCCGCGTTCCTCTCCAGATTTGCAGGGCGAGCCGTGATTGGACAATGCGGCAGACCCTGAGGGTGGCATTCTACTGAAGCGGCAAGAATATGCTCAATGACATCATTCTCACAATCTGTTCAATCACGTAAACGTCCTTTGCGTGTGTTCACCGGCGCCGGCATGTTCCAACTCCGAGATCGTTCAAGAGAGCCCGTGGCACCTCGACGGGCAGATTGGAGACACCGTGCCAAATCTGCATTTCATCGCCATCTCGATGCTGCTTGTGGTGTTGCTTGCAGCCGCAGGCGGCGCGACGGCGCAACAGCAAAACAAGGGAGCGAGCAACGCGGCGAAGGCGAAGGCAGCCGCGAAGTCTCGCAAACGCCGGGTGCGCCGCAGCAACAGGCGCCGCGTCCGTCGACCGCGGCCGCCCGCGACACAGCAGGAAGACTGGCGCACGAATGCTTTCGCGGGCTCTTCTTGAATACGAAGGCCATGAGCCACCTGCTTGGCTCAACGCGGCGGGCTCAATGCACCCTGTCATCACGACGATCGTCCAAAGTCGCTCGGCCAGCCGCAGACCTGCGCCACTCGACAGCCAGGATCGTCCAGACCGGCAACCAGATCGTGAACACGAGGATGTCCTGGTAAATCCAGCTCTGATCGATGAGCTGGAAGTAGAACCGTGTATAGTAGAGCGGCATCAGCGCAGTCATGACCAAGACGCCGTAAAGCGGCGCGACGACCATGAACGGCATCACCCAGGCGGCATACCAGGGAAACTGGGCCGGGCTGAGCAACAAGGCGACCAGGGCGACAAGCATCATACGCCGCACCAGATCAAGCCGAGAGGCGATTGGTTGCCAGGCGAGTGCCACCGCCGTGGTGCCGGCAGCCACGGCGACCAGGCCGCGCGCCACTAGGTTCGCCCATTCACCGCCCAGTCCCGGCGCCAGCAAGCCTTGCAGAAGAACGATCAAGCCGCCGTTGCGATACCAGGACGTTGCGTAGACGGCAAAACCGGAATTCTCGTCGATGCCGGCGAGCAGCGGTGGCGCTGCACACGCCAACACGATTGCCGACACCACAACGATCGCGACGGCAAGCGCGCGCGGCTTCGACCATAAATCCCTCAGCAAGAGCGGCACGATCAAAATCGGCCAGACTTTCACACCGGCTGCCAACGCCAATGCAATGCAGGCCGCAATCGGACGATGACTTGCGGCCAGGAATGCGGCACCGGCTAGGAAAGGAAGCAGCACGGCTTCCATATGTACGGAGTTGGCCAGTTCCTTGATCAGCAGGGGGTTCCACCAATACAAAACAAGCCATAGCGGAGATCGGCCGAGCTGCAGCAATAGCCGGTAGAGCAGCCCGAGCGTTGCCAGTTCGCAGAGCAGGCAGATCAGCCGCCAGGACGTCAGGCTCCAGGTTTCGGCGCGATAGGCCAGCGCAAAGAAGGCCTGCGCGACTGGCGGATAGATGGTGCGCAGTTCAGCGTGATTGATGCGCTCGTGGACGTAGCCTGCCTCGAATGCCAGGTCGCGGACGGACTGCGGCACCTGTGCCAGGTCCAGTTTTGCTGGTGCATAGGCGTATGGATTGTGCCCGGTTGCCGTGAGCGCGCCGTCCCAAAGATAACGATAGAAATCCGATTCCAGCGCCGGCGGGGTCCAAAACATCAACAACCGGAGCAGCAGACCGCCAGCAACGATGCCGAACAGCAAGCGCAGTTGTTGCTCCCCGGGCGCGTCGGTCGACGTCCTGACCAGCGCCGGCAGCAGCAGCGCAATCGTACCGGCGGAGATGAGACCGGCGGCAAACGTCAGGATTGGAGAGTGGACCAACAATCGGTGATGCTCGAACATCCAGCCGAAAGCGACAAACATCAGCGCATGGGCCAGAAGAACCAGCCAAAGGCACCACCAGGACCGCTCGAGCCCGTCGGTTCCGATCATGTATCCGGCCCAGCGGTTCAGCATGCTCTTCAGGTTACAGGGTTCAATGCGCAGTTCGTCCAACGCGTTGACCGGCCCGAACGATCTGCGAACGTGCCAATCCGGACCAGCTATCATCAAGAAGCGGTTGGCCCTAGCGCTAGTTGCAGGGCAGCACGTCAAAATCGCGTTATATAGCGCGCAGATAGCCTGTCAGTGAGAATGACGCCGCGCGACGGTGACCGGAGCCTGGCGTGCTGTTTCAGACGGTTGCCGCGTGCAGCAGATCGGCGACCGAAGCGCGATCCCTACTCGACTTGTATCTCCCCTGCAATCCAACCGCGTCGCTCGTGGCAGCGTCCACCACAGCCCCGAGCCGGGTCGTCGCCGCCTTGAACACACGCGCAGCTAT
>JBPCVZ010000191.1:0-4708 GCA_051010015.1 Hyphomicrobiaceae bacterium | reverse complement strand
GAATCGCGGCCTTGGTTGTGGGGGGTGGGAAAAAGGGGCCCGCGCCAAAGTCAAAGATTGATTGATGTCAAGTTCGCTTGGCAAGTGACTTCATGATCGGCAACGTCCGCACGCGCGTGCCGGTTGCAGCCGCAATGGCATTGGCGACGGCCGGGCCAATCGACGGCACACCGGGTTCTCCGACGCCCGTCGGTTTGGCGGTCGACGACACGATATGGACCTCGATCTTCGGCATGCGATCCATGCGCAGCGGCGTATAGCTGTCGTAGTTGGTTTGCTCGACAACGCCGCCTTCGCCGAGCGTCAACTCTTCGGCAAGTATCGCGCCGAGGCCGAAACCGGTGCCGCCTTCGATCTGCGCACGCACCACGTCCGGATTGACGGCAAGGCCACAGTCAACGGCTGCCACAACGCGATGGATTTTGGGTTCATCGCCTTCCATCGACAGTTCGACGACATGGGCAACGACGCTGTTGAAGCTTTCGTGCACGGCAAGGCCGCGGAAGCGGCCGGCGGGCAAAGGCTTGTCCCAGTCGGCCTTTTCAGCCGCAAGCTTCAACGTGCGCACGTGGCGTGGATGGCCGGCAAGCAAATCCAGGCGGAATTGGTACGGATCCTTTCCGGCAGCAGCCGCCACTTCGTCGAGGAACGCCTCGACGGCGTAGGCCGTATGGGTCGAGCCGACCGCGCGCCACCAAAGTACCGGCACCGCGACATCGGTGGTCGTCAGGCCGACGCTGATGTTCGGTATCGCGTAGGGCAGATTGTTGGCGCCTTCGACTGATGTTCTGTCGACGCCTTTCTTTGTCATGCCCTTTTCGAAGGGCGTACCCTTGACGATCGACTGGCCGACAATGTGGTTCTCCCAGGCGATCAGACGACCCTCGCCATCGAGGCCGGCGCGCAACTTGTGAACATAGGCCGGGCGGTAGCGCCCACCGGACATGTCGTCCTCTCGTGTCCATTGCACTTTGACGGGCGCACGGAAACTAATCGCCTTCGCCACCATCACGGCCTCGGAGACAACGTCAGCATCTGCCACAGCGCGTCGACCAAAGCCGCCACCCGTCTTCATGACATGGAGCTTGACGTTTTGTGGCTTCAGACCGGCAATCTTGGCGGCGGCAAACTGATAGCCGTCCGGGATCTGGTGTCCGCCCCAAACCTCCAGCGTGCCATCGGCGTTCTTGCGCGCAACGGCATTGAGCGGCTCCATCGCGGCATGCGCGAGGAAGGGAAACTCGTATGTCGCCTCGAGCGTCTTGGCAGCTCCAGCAAAGGCCGTTTCCGCGTTGCCGGTCTCGCGTGCGGTTGCGACTGCAGGTTTGCCGGCGAGATCGCGGTATTGAGCCATGATCTGCTTGCTGCTGCGTGTCTCCGCCTTGCGCTCATCCCATTCGATGGTGAGCGCTTCACGCCCCTTGATGGCCGACCACATGTTCTCGGCGACAACGGCAACGCCGCGGTGAATCTCGACGACATCGGTAACGCCACGCACCTTCTTGGCAGCCGTCGCGTCAAAGGACTTGACGGTCGCGCCAAATTTCGCCGGATGCGCGACGACCGCGGTCAGCATGCCCGGAAGCTTAACATCGATGGTGTATTGCTGCGTGCCGTTGGTCTTTGGTCGGGTGTCGTGGCGACGACGGTTTTCATCGCCGATATGCGACCATTCGGACGGCGCCTTGAGCGGCGCGTTTTGCGGCACCGGCAGTACTGCGGCATCAGCGGCAAGCTCGCCGAACGTGGCCGACTTGCCGGTTGCATGACTGATGATCCCGTTCTTCACAGTCAGCTCGGTGGCCGGCAGGGACCACCGCTTGGCGGCAGCTGCGACCAGCATGGCCTTCGCCGTGGCGCCGGCGATACGATAGCGATCGAACGAGCCGGCCATCGACGTCGAGCCACCCGTTCCTTGGGCTTTGCCACCCCACATTATGTTGCCATAGAGCTTGGGATTGCCGGCCGCACCATCGACCGTGATCTGCCGCCAATCCGCATCGAGTTCTTCGATGACGAGCGTTGCAAGGCCATGGTAGGATCCTTGGCCCATTTCGAATTGGGAAGAAAGAACCGTGATAGTGTTGTCCGGCTTGATGTGCACGTATCCAGCGAGCGGGTTCGGCACCGCTGCCTTCTTCTTGCCGGCGGCAATGGTCGCCGACGGTACGGTCGTGAGGCCGACGAGCAGGCCGCCGCTGACAGCGGTCGCACCGATCAGAAATTCACGTCGCGAGGCTGCACCGTCGATGTTGCCGGCCGTCGTTTGCGGTTCGGAGACTGGGTTGAGTTTATCAAACAGCATGGCTCAAGCCTCCAGGCGACGGGCTGCTTCATGGATACCGGCACGGATGCGCTGATACGTGGCACAACGACAAAGGTTGCCGCTCATCGCGGCATCGATGTCATCGTCATTGGGCTTCGGTGTTTCGCTGAGAAGAGCCATCGCAGCGAGCACCTGGCCGGACTGGCAATAGCCGCACTGAGGCACGTCCATCTCCGTCCACACTGCCTGAACTGTTTCTGCGACTTTGCAGTTGGCACCTTCGATGGTGGTAATCGAGGCATCGACGGCATCTGAAACCGTGAGTTGGCAAGACCGGGTCGGCACACCATCAACCTGCACTGTGCAGGCGCCGCACTGGGCTATGCCGCATCCGAATTTTGTTCCAGTCATATTGAGCACATCGCGCAAGGCCCAAAGAAGGGGCATTTCCGCCTCGACGTTCAAGCTATGACTGGTGCCGTTCACTGTAATTGTGTAGCTCATCCGTGCCTTCCTTTCGCGGAGTGCCTCGATCTTTCGATCAAGTTCGAGTCGATATGTATATTAGTAAATCCAGTTCAAGGACTCGGTACGCATGGCGTGAGGAAACAGATTGTTAAAGTCGTGAAAATATCGGCACAGGATTCAGGCGAACATCTCATTTTGTTGTTGTGGGCGGGTGCAGAGAGGTGCTTGCGGTCGGCGAAAGGGTAAGATGTGAAGTGATTGGCGTCGACGGCGTCTTCGTTGTCAACATCTGACAACCGCGATTGGTGATCAGCGAGTATTTCTGGAGAGGGCCAACGCGTGCAGCGCTCGCCGATGCACTGAAACGTTTGATAGATGTCGATATTCCCTTCGAAGGCGCAAGTAATCACGGACTCAGCGAAGCACTCTGCGTTCGGGATCGCGACGGCAACGGCATCGGACTTTATTCGCACCGTGACAAAATGGTTGTCCACTCAGGAACAGGATCGGGTCGCCTTTGCCTTCATCGACATAGGCCATTTTCGAACCCAGAATCTCGACGAACTTGTGGGGGTATTTGGTCTTCGATGAGATCGCGAGCGGTGGGATCGAGAAGCCATGGTAGGCGTTTGGTTTCTCGGCTGCAGCGGGCGATGCCGAGGCCAAGGCGGCGAGCAACGATGCGTCGCTCCGGGTAAGCGAGATGATGTACCGGGTTGCCGGCGCATCGTCGACGCTGCGCAAGTACAATTTCGATCGACACTGGCGCAACGCGAGGACGCATACCCTGCATGACCCCGTGACCTACAAATACAAGGCGATCGGCAATCACTTGCTGAGCGGAAAGCCACCGCCGATCTCGACCAAGATCTAGCCCGATCTATTCGCCAGCACGTCGTCCATCAGGGAGGGCATAGATGAGTCTTCGACTGGGCTTGTTCTATCCGAACAGCAAGAGCATTCACGTGATGTCGCCGGCGGTGACGAGCCGCGAGCCGGATCTCCTCAGTCTGGAGACGCATGCGGCGTTGTCTCGGACCGCGGAGGCCGTCGGCTTCGACTACGCGTTCCTGGCCGACGGCTGGGGGTCGATGGGACCCTCGGCGCGGGCCGCGGGCTACATGGATCCGATCCTGCTGGCGCCCCTCCTGGCGGTCCAGATCCTGGGATCGACGACGCGCCTGCGCTGCATCACGACCATTCACACCTCCTGGTTCCACCCGCTGCTCATCGCCCGCATCGGCGGTATGCTCGACGCCATGAGCGCAGGACGTTGGGGCATCAATATCGTGACCGGCAGCGGCTTCGGCGAGGACCTCGACAAGCAGATGTTCAAGGAGGTCACTTCCGAGGAGCGCTACGAGCGGGGCGCTGAGGCCGTGGAGGTGTTGCTCAAGGCGTGGTCGGAAGATGATCTCGATTTCCACGGAAACTACTTCAACACCGATGGGCGGTTGGTGGGTCCGAAAGCACAACAGCAACCGCGCCCGTTGATTGTCAGCGCCGGCGCCTCGGATGCCGGCCGCAGTTTCGCCGGGCGGTATGCCGACTATATCCTCATGCCCGGGCGTACGCCTCTCGACGAACTGCGCAAGCGTGTCGGGGACATTCGCCGCATCGCTTCAGAGAGCGGCCGCAAGCCCGATGACGTGAAGCTGCAGGTGCACGCGAGCCTCGTCGTCCGGCGAACGAAAGCCGAGGCGACCGAATACTCCAACTGGATCGCGGAGACGGTCGACCTCAAACTAGTCACCGAGTATCTCAACAGCGTGCGCACCAGCATAAGCACCTACGATGATATCTATCGCTCGCTCGGCGAGATCCAGATGCGCGAGGTCGGATCGGTCGCCGGCGCCCGCAAGATCCATGGAGATCCGGATGAGGTCGCCGATCACATCGAGACGCTGCATCGCGAGTATGGATGCGATGGAGTTGCGATCAGCTTTCCCATCTGGAACCCGAGCGAACTCGAGC
>JBPCVZ010000190.1:0-6747 GCA_051010015.1 Hyphomicrobiaceae bacterium | reverse complement strand
CGAGCAACGATCGTGCCTTGTCGATGTCGCGTGGTGGGATGTTGTCGAGATCAAATGGAAAGCCATTGATGCCTGGTGGTGCGAGAACAGCTGTCGGGATCGACTGCCCCAACATTACATTGCGCTGGATGGCGAGGCGATCAATTGCGACCGCGAGGGCTTCTCTGACATTCGCATTGGCGAGTGGATTCGGCTTGTCCTTGAACTGTTGCTTGACTGACAGACCCAGGAATATAACGCGATTCTCCGGACCAACGCTCACCTTCAAATCGGGAGCTTGGCGCAAGACATCTAACTCGGACAGCGGCACGTCTTGGACGAAGTCGACTGAGCCATCGAGCAATGCCGTGATACGCTCTTTCGCGGAAGAGATCGGTCGGTAGACGATCTCTGAAATTCTGTTCGATGCGTCCGCGTTGCGCCATCCCCAGTAGTCACCGTTGCGGGTTAGCTTGGTTTCTTTGCCCGGGGAACGTGAGACGAGCTTGTAAGGTCCGGTGCCGTTACTGTTGGTAGCAGCATACGTCTTTTCGCCGGCCATGAACTGTTGTGGTTCAATTGCGCCGTGTTTTTCGGCCCAAGCCTTACTCATTATGAAAATGTCTGTCAGACGGATTGGCAGTAGCGGGTCCGGCACTCGGGTGGAGATTTCAATTTTGTCGGCAGCAATCGCCTTGACGGTATCCACGCCCTGAAGTCGGGTGCGCATATCCGAGCGGGGTGAAAGCGCTCGCTTGATGGAAAACACAACATCGTCGGCGTTCAAGGGTTGTCCATCGTGAAACGTGACTTCGCGCCGCAACTGAAAGGACCAAACCTTTGGGTCAATCGTCTGCGTCCAGGAAGTTGCGAGAGCGGCTTCCAGCTTGCCGGCGTAATCGCGGATGATAAGTGGCTCGTAGATTTGATGGTTCAGCGCATGCGTAGAACCTTCATTGACCGCGTGAGGGTCCAACGATAAGGCGTCACCGGCCCGAGCCAAAACGAAGGGCTTGGCTTTACTGTGTGCTATATCCGACGCAAGCAGACAAAATGGTAGGAGGCCGGCCAGTATCAAATTCGCTGTTTTCATGGGCGCCTCCTGGCGCGATAGTTCTGACGGGCCGGTGTGCCGATAATGTCGATTTTGGTGCCCGAAGTTTACGAGACATCGATTGAGCGTTCATCCGACAAAGCGGATGCCGTGGCAATAGTGCGTCGCAGTATAGTGTTACCCTATGGCCTCAGCACGGATATGTCATTGCGATGACGAATGTTTGATCATAGTGCTTTAGACGGATGAACAGAGGTTCGAATGGCCGGCATGCTTAGCTATCGCTTGGGCTGAGCTTGTCGCCGGGAGACGGCACGTCCTCGGCTCATGTCACGTGCTTGGGTATGTCGAGACGGTAAACGCGGATCGCGTTATCATGAAACAGGGCAAGACGCTCGTCACGCGTGAGATCGGTGGTTGCCGAGAGAAATCCGCCATAGATATCGGCAAAGGATCCGACGAGACCATCCACCGGAAAATTCGACGCGAAAATGCAGCGGCGCGGACCGAATGCGTCTAAGCAAGCAGTGATAATTGGAAGCTGATCTTGTAGCGCCCACGCTCGGCCTTTGATCCCGATGCCGGAGATCTTCATGGTTACATCGGGTGCCGAGGCAGCCAGCTTGATTGCAGACCGCCACGCCTCAAGAGCCTCGGGGGAGCGTTCGACGGGCATGAACGCATGGTTGATGACGATTGGCGTCTCCGGAAATCGATCGATCAAGCGCAAGAGTTCAGTGACATGCCACCATGGCGCCTGTAGCTCGAAATGGAAGCCGTTCTGGTGGAGTTCAGCGTAGCCCGCCTGCCAGTTGGGATCCGACATAGATCCTGGTGTGCCATGCTCGACCGTATCAGGCGTCGGCGCTGCCGCTGGCTTGTGGCGGATACCACGCACGATGTGAAATTTGCTGTGATCATGGATCACGTCCGGAGCGTCGACGCGGTGCAGTATTGCACGGGCGACGTGAGCGGCGGGGGCATGATGCTTTGCGGCAACCTCGCTCATCCACGCGCTTTCCGCGACGAGATTGGCTTCGTTGTACTCTCCTTCCATCGTGACGGTATTGACTACATTAAAATCCGCCGCCAAACGCATGTAGTCAGATGGCATGAACGCCTTGCGGATCGCGGAGTAGTCGCCGTAGCGGAATGAGATCATGGGTTCATCGCGCAACCAGGGATGATCGTTTCGGACCGGGTCCCAATAGTGATGGTGGGCGTCGATGATGGGGATCTCATGGTTGTGGGTCGACATGGTGGTCCTGAGTGAGCGAAATTGATGGCGCAATGCGTTGATGCTAGCCTTTTACCCGGGGCGGCGCGACGGAGGTTGCTATGAAACTTGGGCGAGCCCTGATATTGGGCGTCTTTCTTGCCACTAGCCTTCCCGTGTCGGCCAACGATGTTGTCGGGCGCGCGCTTGTCATCGATGGTGATACGATCGAACTCAACGGTAAACAATACCGTTTGAGTGGCATCGACGCTCCAGAAGCCGCACAAACCGTAAAGCTTGCAACGGGAGGCGAGGATTTCTTCGGCCGCGGCGCGGCGCTTGTACTGCGTTCGCTTTTGCAGGATGGTAGAACCCGATGTTTGCCGCGCGGCGCGCGCGATGAGCGTGGCGCCAGTCTGGCTGTCTGCTTCAGCGGCGACACGGACCTCGGCGCTGAATTGGTCGAACGCGGCATGGCATGGACGCTGCCTGAGGCACCTGCCGCCTATAAGAAACTCGAAACTGTCGCGCGTAAGAAGCGTCACGGATTCTGGCGTGACCAATGGGAGCAGCCGTGGCTTTTTCGGCGCAGAATGCAGGTTGTTGCCGACGCCAGCGCGCCGGCGGGATGCGCCTTCAAGGGAATCGTCGATCGAAAGGGTAATCGGATGTACTTCGCACCCTGGTCGCCCTGGTATGACAACTATAAGGTCGACGTACAGCGCGGGGATAAGTGGTTGTGCTCGGAGGCTGAAGCGATCGCTGCGGGCTGGAAAGCTCCACTGTTCCTGATGGAGTCGATCATCTCAGGGGTCTACAATCCCTGATTGCACCCGTTTGAGCTTAGATAGAACGATCTCGTTTGACCTCGAAGATTTCCATGATTCGGCAGCCGCGGTGCGGGCCATCGCATACGAACTGCCAGCGGCCTTCCGTAAAAGTATCACACATCTTGACGCCTTTGATGAGGATCCAGTGGCCCTCCTTGCCTTTGTGTACGGCCAGAATGTAGCTCGACCAGGCATTGCGTGGCTTTTGCATCCACGACCACAACGTCGGGCGGCCCTTGCGCTCTTCATCCATGTAGCTTTCAACGAGATGCATGCGGTAGCCGTAGTGCAGCAGGGCATGTTCTACTTCATCGGAGTAGGTGCCACGCACCACCGGTTTGCGGTCAGCGGGCAATTCCCGGTAACGCCGGATTTCATCCTCGATCTTGGAGATTGATTGTCCGGTGATTGCCGAGATCACGACAGGACCACAATATGCGATGCGACCGGTGTCGTTGTTGACATCGTTCAGCGTCGAGGTTGTCCGACGGCTGTCGAGTTGAAAACCTGACGACGGTGTGTTGGACACTGGCGCGCTCCGAAGATTTGGCGTCATCACCGATTCAATGGTCGAGGGTCGGTGCTGGCATTTGGGTAAATATGGAGTTAATGCACCTAGATTGCCTCAGGGTGGTTTCTGAAATCTTAACTGGCGGAAGATGGGTGCAGGTGATGGCGACTGACAACGGTGAGCGTGGATTTCTACGTGATTTGCAGACATATGGCGACCGCGATTTCTCAATTTATATGCGCCGTGCCTTTGCCCGCTCGCAAGGTTGGTCGTTGGAAGAATTGGGTCGGCCAATCGTCGGCATTGCGTTCACGCATTCGCGGTTCAATCCCTGTCATCGGCACTTTCCGGAATTGCTCGAGGCGGTCAAGCGAGGCATTGCATCGGCTGGTGGCACCGCGATGGAGTTCCCGACCACGTCGCTGCATGAATCGACGCTGGCACCGAACTCGATGAAGTTCCGCAACTTGATGGCAATGGATACGGAAGAGATGATCCGGGCACAGCCGATGGATGGTGTCATCCTCATGGGCGGTTGTGACAAAACGGTGCCGGCACAGCTGATGGGCGCGGTAAGTGCCGGGAAACCTGCCATTCAATTGATTGGCGGGCCCCAATCGACGGGGCGTTACAAGGACGATCGTGTCGGTGCCTGTACCGATTGCCGCAAATTCTGGGTCAAATATCGTGGCGGGGAAATCAGCGAGCAGGACATCTCCGACGTTGAAGGGCGGTTGGTGACAACGGCTGGCACGTGCGCCGTGATGGGGACGGCATCGACGATGGCGGCGATTGCCGAAACGCTCGGCATGACATTGCCGGGCACGGCTGCCATTCCGGCCGTACATGCTGACCGGTTGCGCGCGGGCGAAGCCTCCGGGCAGGAGATGGTCCGGCTGATTGCCCGTGGCGATGCACCATCCGATATTATCACGCAAAAATCCGTCGAGAATGCTTTGCGCGTCCTGCTCGCGATCGGCGGGTCGACCAACGGGGTGATCCATCTCGCGGCGATCGCCGGTCGGGCCGGAATCAAACTCGACCTTAGGCGCCTCAACGCGTTGTCCGATACGACGCCCGTGCTGACGGCCGTGAAGCCGGTTGGTGATGAGTTCTACATGGAGGACTTCTTTGCGGCGGGTGGTATCGGTGCCGTGTTGCGTGAGTTGAAGCCGTTCCTGCATCTCGATTGCAAATCGGTAACCGGTGAGACGCTTGGTGAGCGGCTTGCGGCAGAAGAGGGTAGTTATGTCGACCGGCGTGTCATCAAGCCGGCGGCAAGTCCTGTCGAGCCGCAAGGTGGATTGGTGGCATTGTTTGGATCGTTGGCGCCCGATGGCTGTATCATCAAGCGCTCGGCGGCAACGCCTTCGTTGTTTGAAAAGGAGGGCCGGGCGGTGGTCTTCACATCGCTGGATGACCTCGCTGCGCGGATTGATGATCCCGACTTGGACGTCACAGCCGATGACTTCATGGTCCTCCAGAATGCAGGGCCGCGTTCAGACTATGCGATGCCGGAAGCTGGGTTCCTGCCGATACCGAAGAAGCTTCTGCAGCAAGGCGTGAAGGATATGGTGCGCATGTCGGATGCGCGCATGAGCGGCACCGCGTATGGCACGATCGTGCTGCATATCGCGCCGGAAACAGCCGTAGGTGGGCCCATCGCGCTGGTCCGCAATGGCGATCGCATCAAGCTTAGCGTCAAGAATGGGACGTTGGATTTGCTGGTTGATGCGGCCGAATTGGCCAGGCGCCGTGCGGAACTCGAGGATCGCTCAGTACCAGCTGATAGTCGAGGATACGATCGCATGTTTCGCGAGAACGTTCTGCAAGCGCCAGAGGGGTGTGACTTCGGGTTTTGCCAAGCGGCTGCGTTGCAGGAGGGAATAAAATGATGGATTTGGCCAGCGTGCAGCCCCTCCTGCGCAGTCTCAAGGTGCTGGAACTCGGCCATTACATTGCAGCGCCCTTTGCAACGCGCCTGATGGCCGACCTTGGCGCCGATGTCATCAAGATTGAACCGCCGGGCCGGGGCGATCCGGTGCGCACCTGGGGTATGCAGGTTGAAGGCAAGTCGCTGTGGTGGAGCATTCATGGACGCAACAAGCGCTCGGTAACGATCAACATGAAACACCCGGACGCACGCGCGCTGGTGTTGGAACTCGCCGCGCAGGTCGACGTTGTCATCGAGAACTATCGCCCGGGACAGTTGGAGAAGTGGGGGCTCGGGCCCAAGGATTTCGAATCTGCCAAGCCCGGCCTGGTGCTGGTGCGGATCTCCGGCTACGGCCAGACCGGGCCCGAAGCGTCGCGCTCGGGTTTTGGTGTGATCGGCGAAGCGAAGGGCGGCTTGCGCCATCTGTGTGGGTATCCTTCTGACGTGACGGACTTGCCGCCGGTGCGTGTCGGGATCGCGATCGGTGACAGCATCTCTGGATTCTACGGCGCAATCGGCGCGCTTGCGGCGGTGATCGAGCAGCGTGCGAGTGGCGCGCAAGACCTCAAGCTGATCGACGTGGCGCTCGGTGAATCGGTCATGACGTTGCTCGAGGGGCAGCTGCCGGAGTTTGGCAAGTATGGCATCGTGCGCCAACCGACCGGGTCGTGGGTGGCATCGGCGGCGCCGTCGAATGCCTACAAATCCAAGGATGGTGCCTGGGTGCTGGTGGCGGGTAACTCCGATCCGTTGTTCAAATCGCTCACCGAGATCATGGGGAAGCCTGAGATGTCGGGTGATGAGAGGTTCGCCGACAACCAGGCACGGTGCGAAAATGTCATCGAGCTGGATCGAACGATCGGCGCGTGGATCGCCGGGCAGACGGCTGACGAGGCGCTCGAGAAGCTGGATGCCGTGAACATTCCATCGAGCAAGATATTTACGATTGAGGATATCGCCGGCGATACCCAGTACCGTGCGCGCAGGATGGTGACCGAGGTCGAGGACCCGCATTTCGGCGCTGTGCTGCACCCGGGTGTGGTGCCGGCCGTGGCGGGACAGGATCGCGACGCACAGATCCGTTGGGTCGGACCGGAAGTCGGCGAGCATACCGATCAAGTGCTTGGCGAGTTGCTCGGCCTCGATGGTGACGCGATCGCGGCGCGCCGCGGTTCTGGTTTGGTTTGAGAGGTAAGAGAAATGTTCGTTGTCATTGTTTTT
>JBPCVZ010000189.1:0-5782 GCA_051010015.1 Hyphomicrobiaceae bacterium | reverse complement strand
ATGCTTGAGGGCCGGAGAAGCCGACCATCATGGCTTCGATCAATGGTGGGGTCGCCGGCTGACTGGAAATCCAATCAACACCGCCATCCTGGCACATAGCTGCCGTCGCGGGGCGCCCACCCCATCGCTCACGGTGAGGGGCGGCAGATCGCCTAAAGCTGTCGCCAGAACGATTTGTGCGCTCCAAACGACCTTGGCCGGCGAATTGCGATCGGCGATAAGTCGCTCCTGTTGCTTGCGATCTTGCGGCGTCACTGCAACGTCTGTCTTCATAGCAACAGACAAATTGATTTGCTCGGCCTTGGGAATCCACTGTTAGTGACAGAAGATTGGGACAACCTGTCTGGCCAGCTCCTCACGTGGTAGGTTGAGCTCCGGCGGCCAAATTCTCACGGTCTCGTGCGCCCGCTGTCGCTTCATCAGCCCGCACACTGAAGAAGACGGCATAGAGCGTCGGCACAAAGATCAACGTCAGAAGCGTTGCGAAGCTTAAGCCCCAGATGATGACCACCGAGAGGCTGCGGAAGAACGGATCCCAGAGCAACGGAACCACGCCCAGAACAGTCGTTAATACTCCCAGGCAAACCGGTCGGACACGACTGACGGCTGCGTCGATGATCGCGCTCATACGAGCTTTTCCGTCTGCAATCTGACTGTCGGTTTCATCAATTAACACGATTGCGTTCTTGATCAGCATGCCCGTGAGAGACAGTACGGCAAGGATCGCAACGAACTCCATTGGTGTACCTGTTATAATCAACCCGTACACCACGCCAATGATTGCCAGCGGTACCGTCAGCCAAATAATCAAGGGTTGACGAACTGCGTTGAACAGCAGCAAGACGACGACGATCATCGCTCCAAAGCCAAAAGGCATCGTGGACGCGAGACCGGCATTGGCTTCGGCACTATCTCCGGCCTGTCCGTGCCATCTCAGCTGATAACCTGGTGGCAGAGGCATCGCTTCAATTTTCAGCGCGACGCGCGCCTGCAGGTCGGCGGCATTGATCCCAGGCGCCGGGTCGGCTTGAGCTCGGATCGCAAGCGCTCGGTTGAAGCGGCGCAACCGACTGTTTTCAAAGACCACACTAAAGTCGTCTACAACCTGGGAGATGGGCACATAACGCCCCGATGTTGAAGAAAAAATCTGCACCTCTCGAATGCGGGCAATATCGTCACGGTCTGCCTTGTTCGGCCGAAAGATGATTGGGCGCAATTCATCGCCTTCCCGATATACGCCTATGCTTTCTCCATCAAATCGTGCGGCAATTGCCTTTGCGATATCGCGCTGCGTCAGACCAAGACGCCGCGCATTTTCTTCATTCACGCGCGGCCGGATGACTT
This sequence comes from Hyphomicrobiaceae bacterium, assembly GCA_051010015.1. GTDB lineage: Bacteria > Pseudomonadota > Alphaproteobacteria > Rhizobiales > Hyphomicrobiaceae > CAJQQK01. Next base: position 4,438 of record JBPCVZ010000189.1, on the reverse strand, counting down.
TGGCCATATTGCGCCAATCGTCTTTGATGGCAATAGCGCCCTCGGCGGCGTAAATGGCTTTGGCCTTTTCGGAGAGTTGGCGCAAAACGACAGGATCGGGACCCGCGAATTCGGCTTCGATAACGCTGCCACCGCCGGGTCCGAGAATGAACTGCCAGACTTTCGAGTATGCGCTGGGGTAGTTGTTGTCGATTTGGTTCTGAAGCTTCGTCAGAAGCGGTGCGATTGCACGCCAATCGTTTACATCGACCAGAATCTGGCCATAGGACGGGCTCGGGCTCTCGGCAGTATAGGTGAGCATGAAGCGCAGATGACCTTCACCGACCACCGAATTCGTGCCCGTCACGCCATCGAGGGTACGGATCCACTTTGCGATCGCGGCGATGTCGGCAGTTGTACTTTCGACGTTCGTACCTTCCGGCAGGTCGTAGTCCACGACAAATTGCGTCCGAGTCGATGCGGGAAAGAAGCCCTCGCTTACAAAACTGAAGGCGAAGATGGATGACGCGAAAAGGGCAATCGTCACGCCAATCGTTATCCATCGGTTGTGAAGCGCCCAGCCCAGCAACGATCGGTACCGGCGCAGCATCACATTCTCATTTTGGCCTTCCCGACGCTGTCCGGTGCCAACAGCCGGTGACAGAAAAAGCGTGCAATAATAGGGCGTCAACCAAATTGCGACGAGCCAGCTGAACAACAAGGAAATGAGGATGGTCCAGAACAAGGACCCTGCATATTCGCCAGTATTATCCGGCGAGAACCCGATCGCCGAGAACGCCAAGAAACCGACGATGGTGCCGCCAAGAAGTGGCCACTTCGTTCTATCAACAACATCGATTGCGGCAGTGGCCGTTCTCTCACCTTTCTGGACCCGAACGAGCGTGCCCTCGACGACAACAATCGCGTTGTCCACGAGCATGCCAAGCGCAATGATCAATGCCCCTAGTGAAATCCGCTGCATGTCGAGGCCGGCGACATACATGCCAAACAACGTACCCGCCACGGTTACGAGAAGGATGCCGCCCATCAGAATCCCGCTGCGTAGCCCCATGAACACAAGCAGAGTGCCAACCACGATCGCCAGCGCGAGCACAACATTGTCAACGAAGTCCGAAACGGAGGCACGCACGGTGAGCGATTGGTCGGATATTCGATTGAGCTCGATTCCGATTGGTCGCTGCACTTCCAGCTCAGCCAGGCGGGCATGCACAGCATCGCCCATATCTACAACATTGCCGCCGATTGTGTTGGAGATGCCGAGCCCGATGGCCGGTCTGCCGTCGCGGAAAACCCTCGTTCCAGCTGGCTCTTTCAGGCCGCGGCGAATGTTGGCGATATCGCTTAGACGAAAGGCTCGACCGCTCTTGGGGTCAGCAATGACGAGGTTGCGGAGGGCTTCCAACGAGTCGACCGCTTGTGATGGACGAATGACGAGCCGGCTGCTGCCGGCATCAACACTGCCTGCGCTTGTTACCAGATTTTGCCCTTTGAGGACCTCAGCGATCCTCTGGGACGACAGTCCCAGTTGAATGAGTTTTGCTGGACTGTAGTCTAGGTAAATTACCTCCTCGGGGACACCGACCAATCTGACTTTCGAAACGCCGTTGACGAGCACTAGCTCTTTTTGAAGCGCTTTAGCGTATTCATAAATCTCGCGGAGCGAATAACCTTCACCAGTTATAGCGAAATAGAGCGCGTAAACATCGCCGTAATCGTCGAAGATCATTGAAGTCGATGCGCCTGGTGGCAGACGCGCCTGTGAGTCTTGGATCTTCGCTCGGAGCTGCGTGAACCGTTGGTTCAGGGCAGTTCGGGTCTTCGCCGATGCAATGGTAAATTCGACTGTGACCTCCGAACTGCCATTGGAAGAAACTGATTTAATTTCCTTAACACCCTCCAATTGCTGAATGGCGTCTTCGATGACATCAGTCACTTCGTCCGTCACTTCGCGCGAGCTAGCACCCGGATAAGGCGTAATGATTTGCGCCTGGCGAACGATAAACTCGGGGTCCTCGAAGCGAGGCAAATTGAGATAGGCGAAGTATCCGGCACCAAGGATTAGCAGCGTTGCCAAAGCACTGACCAGACGCTTCTCAATGGCAAACTTGGCAAGGTCCATTGCGCTATTCCCCAACCTTCGATATCGGTCGGACCATCATATTCTCGCGCAGGAACGAAACGCCTGCCGTCACGATCACGTCGCCCGGCTTCAAACCGTCAGTTACGGTGATCATAGAGCCTCGTGCACTACCTGTTTTGACGAGCCGTTTGCCAACCTTGTTGTTGGGTTTAGCGACAATCCAAACAAAGGGCTGGCCATCTGCTTGGGCACCAATCGCACTAGCGGGAATTGCGATTCTACCAGCGCCGCCTAACGGACCTGTAACAACGATACGACCTGTCATTCCTGGCAGGATGGCCGCACCTTCGGGTTGGGTGATCGATGCGCGAGCACGAAACGTTTGCGTCGTCGAATCCGCCTGGGTTGTGAACTCCACGAACTTTGCTTCGAATTTCTGATTTCGAATAGCATCAAGTACCGCCACGGCTTTCAAAGTCTTTCCGCGAGAAAGGAGCGTGACGTCAGGCCCAGGCACGTCATACGTCAGATCAATCGTTCCAAGGTCTTGCAGAACGGCGATGACCTCTTGCGACTGGACATTCGTAAAATTGTCGACTTCACGTTTCGAAATGATCCCTGCAAACGGCGCCCTCAACGTCGTATCCGACAGCGTGTCCCGTGCAGCCAGTAGCTGTGTCTCAAATCCTTTTATGACGGCTTGCTGGGCAGCAATCTCCTCTGTTCGCGATCCGGCGCGGCCCTTGTTCAGCTCCTGCTCGCTTGCCTTCAATTTCGCCTGGGCGACGTTCAAGGCAAGTTGATCCTGGTCGAGACGCGCCTGACTTACGATATCTTTCCGAAAGAGAGTTTCGGTGCGCTCCAGCTGTTGCCTGGCCGCCACTACTTCTGCCTGGGCGGCATCACGCTGCGCGCGAAGCACAGCGATATCTTGCGATCGCGCACCAGCCTTCATTTGCTTCATCTGGGCCTTGGCTTGCTCGAGCTGACTGCCTAAGCGGGAAATTTCAGACTTGAAATCTCGCTGGTCAAGTTGCGCGATTACGTCACCCTTTTTTACTTGCTGCGAGGCTCGGATGGGCAACGAAATGATGTTTCCGCCTACACGGAAAGATAGCTTCGCCTCTTTCGATGGCAGCACGATTGCAGGATATGCGCGGCGCAGTTCCGCTCGGCTCACCTTTACTTCAAATATCTTGACCGGTCGTACGGCAGCCTTCGCCGTCTCGCGATCGTCGCTCTCTCCACATCCGGCAAGCCCGCCAACAAGTCCCGACAGGCTCACGAAAACTGGCCAATTACGTAAAAGCTTGAACAAGGAAACACCTCGGTACAACCAACGACACGTTTCAATCCATACCACTTTGGCAACCGGGTACCGCCACCATCAGCCCATCAACGCAGAATTTCTGGGGCATTGCAATGCGGGTCGCGGCCGATGCAATAGTCAGCACATCCCTCAAAACGTGCCAAATAGCGCAACGAGGACAAGGAGCGCGACGAGTGCTGCCATCGGGCCGACGATCGCGACCATGAAGATGTCAAAATATGACTCACCATGGCCCAGCTTGCATATGCCAAGTACCGTGATCACCGCGCCATTGTGAGGCAATGCATCTAGAGCACCTGACGCGACGGCTGTCACTCGATGCATTGCCTCCAGCGATGTGCCAGTGTCCGAAGCAAGTTTTAGGTATGTCTCGCTCAAAGTATCGAGTGCGATACTCATGCCGCCTGAGGCCGAGCCCGTTATGGCGGCGAGCAGATTGACGGCAACCGCGAGTGAAACAAGAGGGTTATTGCCGCCGATCGCAAGGACCAGCTGAGTGAAATAATCGAACGCCGGCAGCGCCGCGATCACCGCGCCAAAACCCACGAGACTGGCGGTATTGAAGATCGGCAAGACTGACGCGTCAGCCCCCTTGTTCAGGCTTTCACGAAGGTCAGCGAAACGGCCAAAACTGGTGACAGCAATGAAGATGATCGCGACGGAAAGAGCGACAATAATCGCCCATACGCCACGCACGGCCTCGATTGTTGTTCCGCCAAACCGTTCCTCCGAGAGATAGGTCGTATCGAGATTCGGCACAACAAACTGCACAAAGAGGAAGTTGACCAGCACCACCAGCACGACCGGCGAAATTGCAAGAGCGAACGACGGTTGATCGGTTTCGACGGGCCGCTTCGCGCCGACTTCGGCAAGATCGAAACCCTCGCCCTGAGCGCGCTCCCGCATCACGATATCGGGATCCGGCGGCGAATCGTCATGGGCACCATAACCTTCTCCGACTGCACCTGCTTGACTGCTGCGTCGCCTCAACCAGAACATCCCAAGACCGAGCATAATTGCGCCGGTGA
>JBPCVZ010000188.1:0-2835 GCA_051010015.1 Hyphomicrobiaceae bacterium | reverse complement strand
TGTGACGTTTACCTCCCATAGGCGCCGCAGTGCGGACTCTTTCCAGCGGCGTCCTGGACGAAACGAAGCAAGAGCGAGTTCAAATCACATGAGCAAGACAATCTGGATTACGAGCGGTGTCGTTGCCGCCGCGATCGGCCTCACCGCGCTCGTCGCACACGCCGAGCGTGGCCGCCATGAAGGCCGCGGCTATGGTGGTCATCACGGCGGCTACGGGCATCATGGTCGTTGGGGCCGCGATCGACATTGGGGCGAGCATGGCCGACGCGGACGGCGCGGCAGGCGCGGGCGCGACATAACGAAAGACGACTTCGATGCCCGCACGCGGGCGCGGTTCGCCAAGTGGGATGCAAACAGCGACGGCGTCGTTGACGCGGGCGAAGCCGAAGCGCGCATTGCCGCGCGCATGGAGCGACGGTTTGCGCGCCGTGGCGGGCGCCGACTGCAGCGCATGCTGCGCCGCTTGGATGCGGATCGCGATGGCAAGATCACGCAGCAGGAACTCGAGGCGCGTGTGACCGAGCGCTTCGAGCGCATGGATCTCACCGGCGATGGTCGGATCACGGACGCCGACCTGCCGCCGATGCTGCGCGGTCGCGACTTTTTGAGCCGCGAGACAGGCGTCCGCCGTCATCGCTGGCGCCGCGCTCGCCACCACGGTCGTCGTGGGCATCGCCGCGGTCGGCGCATGCTGCGTCACCTGGCCGGCGCGGACACCAACAAAGACGGTGCCGTGACAATCCAGGAGCTGCAGGATCGTGCAACCAAGCGGTTTGAGCGCTGGGACTGGAACAAGGACGGTGTGCTCGACAAGGCGGATCGCGACACGCTGCGCAAGGAAACGATGGACTATCGCGTGCGGCGCTTCATGCACCGGCTGGGCGCGGGCAAGGACGGCAAGCTGACCATGGAGCAGTTCGCCAAGCATCGCGATGCGCGGTTTGCAAAGATGGACGCGGACGGTAGCGGCGTGATCGAGCGCAGTGAACGCCGTGGCCGTGGCGGCCATCATCGTGGCCGGCGCTGGCATCGAGGTTACGATGATGATCGTGGCGGTCGCCCGGGCCGTGGCCGAGGTCCGCGCGACTCGCAGTAGGCTATGTGTCGCCCGCACGCCGAGATGATGGCGGGCACGTCGATGGCATCGACCATGCCGTCAAAGGAGGCAAACCCGTCGCGCGTGGCGTTTGGATCGCGCGGCGGGTAAACTGCGTCGCCAGAGTGGGAACCCTCAGAGGCTATGTCCGTGGCAGCCAAGCGCACCGCGCCTCACAACGAGGCCGTCGCCAGTAACGTGGTGGCCCTATCGACGCACCGTCCGGCGGGCGGCGCGGCGGAGCAGCGGACCGCGGCAGCTGTCGAGGATGGCGATCTGCTCGGGCAGATTGCGCAGGGCGACCGGCCGGCGTTCGCCGCTTTGATGCAGCGCCACCTGAGTGCCGTGCTGGCTACCGCGCGCCGCATCGTCCGCGATGACGCCGAAGCCGAGGACATCGCACAGGAAGCGTTTTTGCGGTTGTGGCATTCGGCGAAAACGCTGGAGGCCGGTACGTATGGGATGCGGCCCTGGTTGCGCCGGGTTGCATCCAATCAAGCGATCGATCGGTTGCGAAAGGCGAAGCGGTTGGATGTTACCGATGAGGTGCCGGAACAGAGCGAGGAAGCGGACCAGCTGCAGACGCTGGAAGCCGCAGAGGTGTCTGCCCGCGTCGAAGAGGCGCTGGCGGCGTTGCCGCCGCGTCAGCGCGTTGCGGTGAGCCTGTTTCATTTCGATGACATGAGCCAACGCGACGTCGCTGCGCTGATGGAGTTGTCGGAAGACGCGCTGGAATCGTTGCTGGCGCGGGGGCGCCGGCGGCTGCGCGAGCTCCTCAAGGACGATTGGCAGGAGCTGCTGTCGCGGACGGACGGAAGATGATTGAGCAGGAGACGAAACCATGGTGACCCACAATAGCGACCAGGATCGCTTCGCTACCCTGCTCGCGGCCTACGGCAGCGACTTTTCGCGCTGGCCGGCTGATAGCCGCTCTGCTTTCGAAGCGCTTTCGCGGGAAGAGCGCGCGGCACTGCTGCGCGAGGACGCGGCGTTCGATCAACTGATTGGTGACGCGGCGCGGGCGGCCGCGACGACAGCGCCGCCCGAGGACTTGATGGCGCGCATCCTGGCGGCGGCGCCGGCTGTGCAGGAGGAGGTTCCACACGCCCAACCGAGCAGTCAGGTCATCGAACTGCGGCGCAAGGCCTCCGTTGCAGACGATCCGACGCCGACAACCGGGCGACAGACCCGGGACTGGGTCGCGGCGGCGGCACTGATGGCGGCGTCCCTGGCGCTTGGGATATTCGTCGGCTCGACCGACCGTGGACAGATTGTCACCCAGGGTGTCGGCGATCTGGCGGGCGTCAGCCTATCGGCACCGTCCGTGCAGACGACGGCTTTGGATGAAGCACTGCAGACGACAGACGACGAGGACATCCTATGACCGTGACGCCGCCATCAGAAGCGCCCACTGGGACATCGGCGGTGCGCCGTGCGCCACGCTGGATGTGGATCGTGCTGGTGCTGTCGGTTGCAATCAACCTAGTCATCGCCGGCATGGCGATTGCCGCAATGCTTCATTTCGGCAAAGGTCGCGGTGGCCTGATGTCACGTTTCGCGCACTACGTCGAGACGCTGCCCGACGACCGCCGTGCCAAACTGAGGACCATGCTCGACGAACATCGCGACCGCATCCGGCCGCTGCGCCGGTCGCTGCGCCAGGCTCGCCGCCGTGCCCGCGATGCCTTCCGGTCCGAACCGTTCGTGCGCGAGGAACTGGCCCAGGCCTATGCCGAGGT
>JBPCVZ010000187.1:0-11594 GCA_051010015.1 Hyphomicrobiaceae bacterium | reverse complement strand
CCCAGATCACGCCAATCGGGTCCAGGTTGCATCGGAAGCGCGCCTTGCCAATGCGCGTATGGTCGGCGAAGTGGTTTATCATGGAGGCGCGATACCAGGCGGTTGCAAGCGCGTATATCAGGCCGGCCGCGATGAGCGCAGCAACCGTCATGAAGATTTCTGATGTGGTCGGCGCGAATGGCACGCCTGCCTGCGCCTGCAACCGAAGTTTCTCGAAGAACAAGACGATAACGAATATGATGAAGCCAACATAGGCACCGCCACCACCGATCGCCGCCGCGGCATACGGACCGTAGAGCGGTCCCGATTTGGCATCGAAGTCCAGGTATCGGTCTCCAAACCGGGTGTAGTTGGTAATCAGCGATTGAAGCTTGGTGGACCGCCACGGGTTGATCCAGCCGAATGTGATCGGAATGAGAGCGGCGGTCCACAGATACGTCCAGGCGTAGGTGAGGCCATCGCCTTCAAGTGCAAAGCGGATGCCGCGCCAGCGTGTGCGCGAGAGGCGATAGAGCTGCGCGCGAAAGATGGCATAGCCAAACAAGAAGAAGAAAAAGACGTAGCTCAGTAAACTCGTCACGTTGGTGATTGGATGCCGCGGGCCAAACGCGAATGTCAGGCCGGCAATCAACAGAATCGCTGGCACGAAAACCGTTCCAATGGCGATAAGGAAGCCGATCAGCAGTTCGATGCCGCGACCGGTATAGGTCAACGGTTCGCCATTGATGCGAATGGCTGACCATATCCGCTGACGCACCTCGGTTTTTGCCCAGAAATGATAGATTCCAAGTGTCGCCACGCGAAACAGCATGTTGATGCAGGACAGTTCGAGAAGTCCCGGCGGATAGTGCCAGTCGAGCGACACTCTGTCGGGGCGAACCGTTTGCTTTCGCGGAGGCGTGTCGAAGCGAGCGACCATCATACTGCCTTTGCAAATCTATCAAATCGTCGAGTGGCACGGCGCACGCCGTGCTTGGATGACGACGGCCTGGGCGCTGATCTGCAGACATCAGCGCTTCGCGTGACGATCCCGCAGCGAGCCGCTCAATGGCCTCCTGCATTTGCGATGCTCGTGCTCGGAGTAGCTCTACTCTGCGCATCGACGTTGTTGCACGGAAGTGCGAGAATCCCAGCAGCCGGAACGCGGTGATCAGCTTCAAGGATTTCGCTGAAGGAATCCTGACACGAAGATTATTTTTCCCCGCGCGGACAGATTGGCGCAGCGACTCTAGAGTCGCTGCGCAAGTGATGGAGTTGTTTGCGGAAAGAGGGGGGCGTGCGCTGCCCGAAGCTGTGGAACGTCGTCAGGATCGGATCAATACGTGTAGCCTGCCACTCAATTGGGTCGTTTCGGACAGCCGGTGCTGATGCAATCGAAATGCTCTACCGGCAACGTCACTTGCTCCTTCGATGGCAGCTGGACAACAAACTTTCTAGCATCATGTGCGATGAGAACGCCGGAGACTTTAAGGTTGCTCTCTTTCAATTGCAGGGTCACGGCGTTGCGCACCAGCGTCGGGCCATGGCGCAAGCGAGGTGTCGTCGCGACGGCTTGTTCCTGGCTGATTTCGGTCAACACTTGTTCGAGTTTGAGACGCGCCTTTTCCTCCGCTGCCCAGGCTCCCGGGAGGGCTTCAGAGCCGCTCTGCAGTCGGTTCGCGCGCAGGCGGGCTTGTTTGGCCTCTTCCAGGACGGCGTTCAACCGATCCGTGATAACGCTTTCGGACTGCAGGCGTTTTTTCGTTGCCGCCATAAGCTCGTCCATTTGACGCTGATCACGTATCCCGATCTCTGCGAGTGCTCTTTTCTGTTTCGCTCGGGCGGCCTCGATGCGTTCCTGTTCGGCCGCCGCCGCTGCCTTTTGCCTCCGTAGGGCCGCATCGCGGCGTGCTTTTTCTTCCGTCTCGCGCAACAACGCGACGCGCACGCGTTCGGCTTGGTCTGCGAGCTGTTGTTTGCGCTTCGCCGCTTCCCGCCGTGCCTTCGCCACGGTTGCCTGCAAATCGGCGACCCTTCGGCGTTCAGCTTCCTGCTCTTGCTTTTTCAGGAGCCGCTCAGCGGCTTCTTGTTGCTGTTGCTTGCGCTCAGCGGCCTCTTGTTTGGCTTTCTGTTCGGCGGCGGGCTGTGCCGCGATCCGCTTCTGTTCGGCGACGCGTTCTGCTTTGGCTCGCTCTTGCTCGGCTTCGCGCTGTTCTCGCAGTTCTCGTTCAACGGCCTCGAGCTGTGCTCTCACCTCTGCGGCGCGTAAGACATCTGCCCGCTCAAGTCCAGTCTCTCGCTGTTGCGACTGCACTTGCTCGTTGACTGCTCTCAACGTCCGCTTCTTGATGGCTTGCGCAGCCCTTGGTCGTTCCGGAATCGTGACTTCACGAGTCTCGCTCGAAGGGGTTGCCGTTATGGTGTTCTGTTGCTCGATAATGTCGGATGATCCTGCGCCGACAGCAGGTTCGGAAGCCGATGAGCGATCTGATTGGAGCTGGGAGTCGGACAAGCTTACTTGGTCGGATTGCCCGGACTGCAGTGCAACCTGACGATCCGTTGTCCGGTTCGAGTCTTCCGTGAACATACTGAGATCGTTGCCTGGCATCGTGAGAAACATCGTCGCGACAATGAGCACGAGACCGACGCCCGCGAGGAGGAAGGGCGTGGGCGACCTTTCGGACGGTGAAGATTTGAGCTCTGAGGCCTGAATGATCTCTTCGACGGATCGTTCGTCATCAGAAGCTGGATGATTCAGTTCTGTGGGACGCGGTTTTTCTTGGTCGGCGACACTGGGCGTCGCCACAAAGTTCATATCGATGGATGGCAATTCCGCCTGCTGTCTGCCGTCTTGCATGACATCGCTTACGGCCTGCCGAAGGGCACCGAGCACACGTTGCTCCAACTCGTCGCGGGTCGCAGAGTTGGAGGATGCGCTGCCACTTTCGGTTACCGCAGATTGGTCGGCGGTCGCGTTGGGTGCGGCCTCCGAAGACGCCTGTGCTTCCGCGGTGTCGCCCTGCTGCTGCTGCCGGCGAAGCTTCGACAGACCTTTGTTGCCGTTCCCGTCGTCATCCATGGTGAGCCAATTGCCTGCCGTGCTGATTGATGTGGATATCAACGAAAGTGGTTAGTGTGATGTTTTCAGTACACGGTGAGGACAGTCGGAAAAGCGCTGGCTTCAGTATAAGAGGTCTGACATTCAATCGGGCGAAAATGCGGCGATCGCAAGGCGTGTCCCTGCCTGAATATGTTGGTTTTGAGCATTGTGCGACTGATGATTTTGTTCCCCTCCAAGACGAAATTCATATTCCTTTTATGACGTAGACCGTGTATCTCTTATAGCATTGTCAAGCACTTTTGGCGGACAATGCGCGGAATAGCGCAGCTCAGAGTTTGTATGCGTTGGGAGGGCAAGATGGGCGCCAATGGGGGGTTTTTCGGGGGCAAAAAGCTGTTTGGACAGCGCAAATCCGGAACAGAGCATTTTCAGATCCGTCCGCTTGCACAGCATGACTACGAAGACGACCCGACACTGCAGGTCCCGATATCAAATCAGTACAAGACACCGCAATACGGGGTTCCCCCGCAAGCCGTCGCGCCATATCAACCGGTGATGCCACAGGTTCCTCCTCAATACGAGGCAGCGTCGCCGGTTGGCGTGCCTGTCGATCCTCCGTCCGTGCCATCACGCGGTGTCAACGGTCACTGCCCGGTCGGTCAAGCGCGGCAACCGCACCATCAGCATCTCGGCTTCGCGCCTCAGCAGCAGCCCGCGCCAAGTGCACCGGCTGGAGACGTCTGGAATGATCAGTACGATCGCAGCCTTGACAACATTCAGGACCACATTCACGCGGTGGCGGGAGCCGTTGCGATGCTCGATGCCGTTGAGCACAAAATGATCGCAATCAAGTTGGAACTGCAGCGCATCCATGATGCCGGGCTGATGATAGACGGCAACAAGGTTCTGGTCGCCCTGCAGACATTGGCCGACTACGTCAACCAATCGATAGAGAGTGTCGATGATCAGTGTGTTAACATGCTGCGCGACGCGAAACTCGATATCCGGTTCGCTGAAATGGATACTTCCAGCCAACCGGATGGCGTCGCGCTGACGATGATATCGCTCGACCGGCTGCTCGACTTCAAGATCAAGTCGGCGCTCACTGAAGGTCTTGTTGCGGAAGAAACACCCGAATTCGTTGACGACATCTGTGCGATTGTCTCTAGCAATATACAGGTGCTGACAAGCATCATGCTGGCCTTGTTCGCATCGCGTGACTATACGCAGGCGGTGACGAAGCTGGCCGCACGTGAAAGAATAATCCCGACGATCGAAAGCGGAGCGGGACAGCCTGCAAGGCATTCGACAATTGACGAAATGCAGTTGGCCGGCATCGACCAGCAGATCGGCACGAAGCAGGACCAGCTCCAACGCGGCCGCGCGAGCCTGACGGCCTTACTCAAAGATCTGCGAGAGAACCGAACTGAGCTCGGTGCGTCGTTCAACTAATTGTCTAGGGACGCAGTGAAGAGATATGGCTGAGGACTTTCACTGCCAGGCATCCAAGCGCAGTGAACGGCGGCCGGTCGGAGCGAAACTCAAGGAACTGCAGGACCGGCTGGTCGATCTTGCGACCAGGCTAATGCGCGAAACCGACGCGGATGCAACTGCTTTGGTATCCAAGGCGCTCGATGCGGTTCAGAATCAAAGGTTGTCGGTTTCGGTTGTTGGCCAGGTGAATGCCGGAAAAACGACGTTGGTCAACGCGCTCGCGCGGCAAAGAGGTCTGCTTCCCGTCTCGCAAGCACCGTGGACCGCGGTGATCACGCGGTTGCATTTTGGATTACATGGATTTCCGGAGCAGAGCGCGCATTTCAGGTTCTTTGATGCAGGCGAGTGGCAACGACTCTCCGAGCAAGGCGGCAAGTTGCGCGAGTTGGCGGAGCGGTTTCTGCCCGGCTTCAATTCGGAGCAATTGCACCAGCAGGTACAAGCCATGCGCCATCGAGCCGAGGCACGTCTGGGGCCGGCGTTCACCGAGTTGCTTGGCTCGACGCATTCGTTTGCGTCGCTTGAGCCGGAGGTCGTTGCGCAGTACGTATCCGCCGGCCCGACGACCGAGCAGAATGGCGACGATCAGGTTCCGAATTACGCGGACATTACCCGGACGGCCGATCTGTTCTTCGCGCTGCGCCCGTTTGCCTATCCGCTCACCCTGATCGACACGCCGGGAACGAACGATCCGTTTCTGGTGCGTGAAGAAATGACACTACTTAGCCTCGATGCGAGCGATGCCTGCATCGTTGTCATCGACGCGACCAAGGGTGTCACGGACTCCGATCTGGGCTTGTTTCGCATCCTGCGCGGCGTGAATTCGCAGCGCCTGATCCTGTTCATCAACAAGCAGGACCTGTTACTGGGCCCCCTGGAGCAGCGTAGCGCGGCTACAGATCGCATCGCCCGTATTGTCCGGCAGGAGCTGGGCAGTTCTGTTATTCCGACCATCATCGGTAGCGCCGCCGATCCTGCCGAGGCGACCACGCGTGGTGCCCGTGTGTGGATGGATGAGTTGGAAGACGCCATGTCCGCGTTGATCCATCACGGTCATTCCGCGCACTACGTCCATCAGGCAGCTGCAACGCTTATGACACTTGCCGATGGAGTGCGATCTCAAGCGGCCGCGCAGATCGCCAGATTGCAGAGTGAACGCGCACTCAGTCGGGCGATGTTTAACGATGAGGTAGAGCGTGCACGCGCTGTTGCGTTTTCAGAAGACTTGGCTCAGCAGATCAACCGGACGACCGATGCAGCGATCTCATCTCTGCAACGCGTTACGGCGTCCTATGAAGAACAAGCGCTATCGAATTTGCAGCAGTTGGTCGAGACTTTCGCTGCGACCAAGAAGCGGGAGTTCCTGGATCAGTATCCGGAGACCCTGCCTGCGAAGACGATCAACTTCGACATTAGCGGCCTGCGGCAACGCATTCTTGCCACCCACACACATGATTATCGCCGCGTGCGGCGCGAGATCACCAACGCCTTGCGGGTCACGACGGCGCGATTGGCATTCCTGATGAACAAGGTCGAGACCGATGCGCAGGTCAATCTCGACTTCAACTCGGTCTCAGAGGATTTCATTATTCCCTCGCAGGCGCCGCTCGGACAAACCCTGGCGATAGATTTGGAAGAGCCGTTTTGGCGCCGGTGGTGGCGCAGGCGGGTAACCAGCGAGGAGGCTGCTCAAGCGCTCGAGGCGCTTATCGTGCAGGAATTCACTCCGATCATTTCGGAACTGGTGACGATCAACAAGGGCGAGCTGGCCTCCGAGATCGATTATGCGTCGCTGCAGCTCTCGATCAACGGAACGAACCTTGCTCAATCGCTGAAGAGCAGGCAGTTGACCTTTTCTGGAAGCCGTCAGGTGTCGACGGCGCTGCCAGATCTCGAACTGGTCCAGGAAGGTGACGCGGAAGAGCCGCCCAGCGTTCCAGCGCGCAGTTCGGCAGAGCCCAAGAACTGGCAACATCAGCTTGGTGTCCTGCAAGCCAAGCATCGGCGTTCCGACCTGCTCGTGCGCGACTTCGCCGAACTCACGGACCATTGCCAGAGGTTGTTGGCCTGAGGCTGAGACCCGGCCGTTCGCGTAGCTCCTTGCAATGCCACTTAGACTTCAGCCTTGCGGATGGTTCATGGCTTTGCGGCCACGATAGTACCGCATCACTGGTCCGGCCAGCGGCAGCAGCAGCAGGATAATGGCGACGACCATGATCGGTCCGGAGTAGGGCCGTGTAAAAAAGATCGAAATCTCACCGCCGCTGATCAGTAGTGATTGGCGCAATGCCCGTTCGGCGAGTGGCCCGAGCACGATGGCCAGTACTGCGGGCGCGAGCGGATAGTCCAGTTTGCGCATCAGGTATCCGACAACGCCGAACAACAGCATGAGCCAGACGTCATACATCGACTGGTTTGGTGCGTAGCCGCCGATCAGACAGAGCACGAAGATGATCGGCGCGAGCAGTGTGAACGGCAGTTTAAGAACCCAGATGAACGCGGGAATGAAGGCGATGTTCAAGAGCAGTGCGAATACATTGGCCGCATAGAGTGAAGCGATGAGGCCCCAAACAAATTCCGGCTGATCGGTGAACAGCGCTGGTCCCGGCTCAAGTCCCCAAAGCACCATGCCACCGAGCAGTATCGCCGTCGTTGGCGAGCCGGGAATGCCAAGGGTCAGCATGGGCAACATGGAGCCGGTTGACGCCGCATTGTTGGCGGCTTCGGGGGCGACGACGCCTTCGAGGTTGCCTTTGCCGAACGAATCCGGGTCTTTCGACATCTGCTTGCTGAAGCCGTAGGCCATCAACGATCCGGGCGTTGCACCGGCCGCCGGCAGGATGCCGACGAAGTAACCGAGGACCGATCCCATCACCATCGTCTTCCATGCGCCCAACAACTCGCGAATGTTCGCCAGCGTTCGCTTCCACGAGACAATCGCCTCCGAGAGTTGTGACTGGCCGTCGGCGCGACGATTTTCTTCGATCGTCCAAAGCATTTCGCCGATACCGTAGATGCCAATGGCCAGCACCAGGAATTTGATGCCGTCCATGAAGTTGGTGATGTCGAAGAAGACAAGTCGCGGCTCGCCGGAAACAGTGTCGAAACCAACGGCAGCGAGCACCAGGCCAATGCAAATCGAGAAGATGGTCTTTGCGATATCGTCACCGCCGAGGCCGACGAAGGTGGCGAACGCCAGCATCATCAAGGCGAACTCTTCCGGATCGCCGAAAACAAGCGCGATGTGTGCGAGCGGCGGCGCGGCCATCGTGAAGAGAATGACGGAGATCGTGCCGCCAACAAACGACGCAACGGCGGCGGCGGTCAGCGCTTTATCGGCAAGGCCCATCTTGGCAAGCGGCCGGCCGTCGAAAGTTGTCGCGACGGCGGTGGAGGCTCCCGGTATGCCGAGCATGATCGAAGAGATCGCACCGCCGTACATGGCGCCATAGTAGAGCGCGGCGAGAAAGATGATGGCGCCGGTCGGCGGCACCAAATAGGTGAGCGGGAGGAGGATGGCGACGCCATTGACCGAGCCGAGCCCGGGCATTGCACCAATGAACAAGCCAGCAAAACAGCCGAATAGGATCAGTGCGAGATTGAGCGGCTGCAGAGCGACACCGAAGCCATCAATCAGGAGAGCAAAAATCTCAACCATGCAGTCCCCTTCGGCATTTCCTAGTTGACGCCCGGGCTCGTCGATGGACGAACCGCGTCGTACTGGGCACGGCCCATCCGGCTATAGGCCAGCCAAGCCAAAAAACTTGAAGATCGGGAGAAAGAAGGGTTCGGTTATGCCCTTCGGCAGGATGATCTTGAGTGCGACCTCGAAGAACAGAAACGTTGCAACCGGCACGGCAATCGAGAACAAGGCGGTCTTTGCCAAGCCGTGCCGACCGAGAAAGCCGACATAGAACACCAGGAACAGAAAGATCGCCACATAGGCGCCAAGCGCCGGCAGTATCGGCACACCGCCCAAGGTCAGACCATCGAACAGACCGATCGTCAGAAACAGGGCGAGAGCAACCGAGCCGGAATCCATCAGCACGCCGCGCGGAAAAAACGGTTCGCTCGATTGTGATGGTGCGCTTGAACGGCGAACCCAGTTGACCAGCATGACAATGCAACAGATCAGCATGATCGCTGCCAGCCAAAATGGCCAAGCGCCACCGCCCGGTCCTTCATCCGGAATCCAGCCGAACGGCAGCTCCGCGCTCTTCATCATCAGGTAGCCGGAGAAGGCGGCCATGAGTATCGCCATCAGAAGTTCCGCTGTACGAACACTCATGCCTATCCTGCTCCGGCTTCCGCTTGGTCTAAGGGGCGAGAGATCAATGTCAGATTGGCGATCTGATTATTTGATCGCGCCCATCTTTTGCAGCATGGCCTTGTGAACGCTGCGCTCCTTTTTCCAGTACGACATCAGTGCATCACCAGCCAGCGGCTTGCCCTGAAGTGCTTTCTTGGTCCGGTAGGACTGCCACTTCTTCGAGTTGAACACTTTCGTGAATAGCGTGTTGTAGTAGTTCTTTGCGTCTGCGCTCATGCCCGGTGCACCGACGACGGTGCGCTGCATGTAGTAGACGAAGTCCTTGCCAAGCTCCTTGAACGTTGGCGCGTCAGGGAATAGCCCGATACGCTCGTCAGTGAAGCATGCCAATGGTCGTGTTTGGCCACCCTTGTAGAAGCCTTCCTGCTCGGAGGGATTGTTGACTGTCGAATCGGCGTTGTTGCCGGCCAACTGTTTGGCAACCTTGCCGCCGCCCTTGTACGGCACGTACTTCATTTTGAGGCCGTAGGCAGTGTTGAGGAAGTCGGTCAGCAAGTTGTCTTCGGAGTTCTTGCCGGTTCCGGCCATGATCCACTTGTCACCAGCAGCTTTGGCGGCGGCCACGAACTCATCGACCGTCTTGATCACCTTGCCGTCTTTACGCTTCTTGTTGACCCAAAGGCAGAAGGTATCTTCCGCCATGCGCATGATTGGTGTGAACGCTTCGATCTTGACGCCGAGCTTCGGTTGGCGCAGTGGCGTCGTGTAGAAGCTGTTCAGAGTGAACATGATCGTATGGTTGTCGCCCTTCTTGCCCTTGAGGTAGTTCAGCGCAACCGCGCCGGAACCGCCTGCCTTGTTGACCGGTGTGATGGTTGGTCCGAGCTTTTCTTCAGCGATGATGCCCTGCATATAGCGAACGGCCTTGTCCGCACCGCCGCCTTTGCCGGCCATCACAACGAATTCAACCGGCTTTGCCGGCTTCCACTCTGCAAGCGCGGGCGCTGTCAGCAACCCGGCCGCAAGAACTGCGGATAATGTCAACTTGAGGTGCATTGAAGTCAGTCCTCCTTTTCCTCGAGACTTAACTGCTCGCGGATGGCGTTTCACTCGGCGCCTGAGTATGTAAGCGCCCGCTCCCTGATCTGCGCCGGCTGGATGTCTTTGCGCATCCATGGCCGCTACGGCTTCACGCGCGGAGCATGGCATCTGGTGGTTGGTATGCCAAGCGAAAATGATCGCTTGGATCCATTCTTTGGCCGCAGATCACCGTAGAGAGCTGAGTCATCAATACGTTGGCTGTTCGCACCGCTCAAGCACTTTGGCCGAGATGCCAAGGAATTCGCAATTTGCGGCATCGTGGGCGCGATGCGCATCGACGAGCGGCATCGGCTTCTTCATCGGACAGCAACGCGTTCTGGCCGCAAGCCGGGTCAGATTGTGACTAAGATGGCGTGCGGGTTGGCGGCATCATTGCCGGCCCCGCCGTCGTGCTTGATCGCGCCGCGTGCGTCCAGCACGGCGACATCGAGCCATCAGTAGCCGGCGCCGCGGTCTGTCGCCACATCCTCCCTGCATCGCCAATGTTTCAGCGACCCGTGTTGCACCTGGCGAGTGGCAAACCACCTTTGCGCTCTTGGTGGAACGGGCGCATACTCGCCCGCGCAGCGCTACAAGTTTTGGGAAACGATCGATGAGAAGTGAACATCGTTGCGGTGATGGCAGAACGTGATCTCGGCTGAATGGTTGAGCGAGATCATTGGCGTGCCGCTCGATGGGCATCTCGCGGTCATTGCGCTTGCGACTTTGCTTGCCGGGTTTCTTAGAGGCTTTATCGGCTTCGGCGCGGCTTTGGTCACTATTCCGGTGATCAGCCTGGTGTTTGGCCCACACGCCGCGCTGCCGATTGTCACGATCATGGGATTGCCGTCAACCCTTCAGCTGCTGCCTGACGCCATCCGCCACAGCGAGCGCGCTATCGTTCTACCGATGGCAATTGCGATCTTCGTCATGACGCCGGTCGGAACCTGGATATTGATTGCGGTCGAGCAGGGCCTGATGAAAATCATCATTTCGGCAATTGTCGTCTTGATGGTCGGCTTCCTGGCGATGGGCTGGAGCCTGAAGGACGAGGTGAGCGCACGGGTCTTGTTGCTTGCCGGTACAGTCGGGGGTCTCGTGCAGGGAGCGGCTGGCATTGGTGGACCGCCGGTCGTCGCGGTCGCCCTGTCGCGCGCTGGTGCGCCTGAACGACAACGAGGCAACGTGCTGGCCGTGATGACCGCGATCTCATTGGCGTCGTTGCCGCCGCTCTACTACTTCGGGCTGTTTACGCACCATACGCTCGTGATCGGTTTGATGCTGCTGCCGCTTTACTCCTTTGCGACGTGGTTCGGCAGTCGCTATTTCTCGGGCGGCGGCCGGAAATATTTTCGCGGTGCCGCGCTGATCGTCCTGGCAGTCATCGGCTTGGTTACGCTGGTCGCGGCGCTGCGGGATTACGGGCAACTTCCTTAGCGGTGTCTAAGCGCTGCTACTCCAGGGTTTCCATCAGGCGGCGCATCAGCCCCAAACGCGGTTGCAGCGACGAGATCAGCATGTGTTCTTCGAGCGTGTGGGCACCATCCCCGCCGACACCGAGGCCGTCCAATGTCGGTACTCTTGCGGCGACAAAGCTGCCGTCACTGCCGCCGCCGGTCGCCGTATCCTCGATGTCAAATCCGAGTCCATTCGCAAGTTGCTTGGCGTGATCAAACAGCGCTTGAATCTCAGGCGTTTTCTTGTACGGCG
>JBPCVZ010000186.1:0-3010 GCA_051010015.1 Hyphomicrobiaceae bacterium | reverse complement strand
TGCGGTGGTTTGCTTGGTTTCCCGCCTTCGCGGGAATGACGGAGTGGGGGACGATGGCGCGTCACGAATTGCACCGTCGAACTTAACCGGACAGTAGTGCACGTGTTGCCGGTATCCATTGCGCCGCGAGCGCGGATGTCACCGAGGGAGCGAGGCCGCGAAGCGACCACAACGGCCACGCGGACCGACACATGGACCCCGGTGACGGGCATGACGGGCACCGGGGTGACGCTTTTGGGTGTTTCAAGGCCTTGGCTATCCACTTGGACAGCAAGAGCCAAATGGCTCAGGTCGGAAAACAGTTGCCGGACAACGCTTCGATGCCTCACCAATGCAGTCGACCTTCCGGCGGGTCATGCTTGGCCGAGTGCCAACGCCATCGCGCTACTTGGAATAATCGCGTTCGTCGGCAATCACCTTGCCGTCATTGGGAAGGGCGCCGGCCTGCACCAGTTCGATCGTCCCTTTCAGCTTGGTGACGTCCTGCAGCGTCTGGGCGACGAGAGCGGCAAATGCCGGATCGGGCGTGGTCGATTCGGCCTGCAGCGTCATCACGTCCTGTTCGCCATCGCGCGTGACAACGAGACGGACCTTTGAAATTTCGTCGTGGCGCGCCGCCACCTTGGCGACGTGCTCGGGGTGGACGAACATGCCCTTGACCTTCGTCGTCTGGTCGGCGCGCCCCATCCAGCCCTTGATACGCATGTTGGTGCGCCCGCACGGGCTTGCCCCTGGCAGAACCGCGGAAAGGTCGCCGGTCGCCAGGCGGATCATCGGGTAGTGACGATTGAACGTGGTCACGACGACTTCGCCGACCTCGCCCTCTGGCACCGGATCACCGGTCCCCGGCCGCACGATTTCGACAATCAATCCCTCATCGATGATCATGCCCTCGAGCGCCTGACTCTCGTAGGCGATGATGCCGGCATCGGCCGTCGCGTAGACCTGGAATGTGCGCACACCGCGATCGTGATACTCCTGGCGCAACGAGGGAAACAGCGCGCCACCGGAGAACAGCGCCCGCTTGAACGACGATGCGTCACGGCCGACCTCCTGCGCCTTGTCGAGCAGGATTTTGAGATAATCCGGCACACCGACGAAGGCGTTGGGCCTGAGATGCGCGATCGCCTCGAGCTGCTGTTCGGTGTTGCCCGGCCCGGCCGGAATCACCGTGCAGCCGAGCGCCCGCGCACCGGCATCGAGGATCCAGCCGCCCGGCGTCAGGTGATAGGCAAACGTATTGTGAACGATATCGCCCTTGCGGAACCCGGCCGCATAGAGCGCTCGCGCCGAGCGCCACCAGTCCTCGGCCATCCCTTCGGGCTCGAAGATCGGGCCGGGCGACATGAACACGCGGCCGGCGGGAATGTCGTCACTGAGCGCGAGACCGCCAAGCGGCGGCTTGGCAACCTGCAAGGCCTTGAGATCGGTCTTGCGGATCACGGGCAACTGCGCCAGGGCCTCTTTCGAGGTCACCGCCTGGGCATCGATATCCTTGAGATGCTCGCCCCATGCCGGCGCGCTTTCCATCACCCGTGCCAGGAACCCCGGCAGCAGGTTGTAGTGCGCAATCTCACGCTGTTCCGGGTCACGCGTTTCGAGATGATCAAAATGGTCGGCGGCGCTCGTCATCGGATGTCTCCGGTTTCAAACAACACTTGCCTCGCCGGACTGGATCCGTTCGGCGAGGCGGCAATATCGGCGCCCCGCGGCCATGATACGCGGCTATGGCTTTCGGCACGTTCACCGACACCGCGTGCAACGACGCCGGGCCGAAGCGCCGGTCGGCGCGATCAGGCCAGCCAGCGCTTGCGGCGCTTGTAGCTCTTCACGTCCCGGAAGCTCTGCTTGTCGCCGCCGGAAAGACCGAGATAGAACTCCTTCACGTCCTCGTTCTCGCGCAGATCGGCGGCATCGCCGTCCATCACGACGCGACCGTTCTCGAGGATGTAGCCGTATTTCGCATAGCGCAGCGCGACCGTCGTGTTCTGCTCGGCGAGTAGCACCGAGACGCCCTGCTCCTCGTTGATCTTCTTGACGATCTCGAAGATCTGCTCGACCAGCTGCGGTGCCAAACCCATGGACGGCTCGTCGAGCAGCATCATCTTCGGGTTGGACATCAACGCGCGCCCGATCGCGCACATCTGCTGCTCGCCGCCCGACGTATAGCCCGCCAGCGCGCGACGGCGTTCCTTGAGGCGCGGGAAATAACTGTAGACCAGCTCCAGCGAGTCGTTGATCGCCTTGGCGCTTTCGCTGCGCGTGTAGGCGCCGGTCAGCAAATTCTCTTCGACCGTCAAGTGCTCGAAGCAGTGCCGCCCTTCCATGACCTGGATGCAGCCGCGCTTGACCATGTCGTTCGGCGACAGCTTGTCGATGCGCTCGCCGTTGAACATGATCTCGCCCTTCGTGACGTCGCCGCGCTCCGCCCGCAACAGGTTGGAGATCGCCTTCAGCGTCGTCGTCTTGCCGGCGCCGTTGGCACCGAGGATCGCAACGATCGATCCCCTGGGCACATCGAGCGAAACGCCTTTCAGGACCAGGATGACGTGATCGTAGATCACTTCGATGTTGTTGACGGTCAATACCGCCTCAGCAGTTGCCGCCGTCGATGCGGTTTGCTCGGCTGGCGCTGCTGTGTCGACTGTCATAGGGCTCGCTCCGCGATATCCTGATCCTGGAAGACTTGGTCTCTAACGTCATTGAGCAACCGCCGATCGCCTCGGCGGTTGCTCGTTTGTGTCACCAATACCGAACAAGTCGGCTGATGGTCGTAACTAGCCAGCGCACTTCTGCGTGACCCAATCCTTCTTGTCGGAAACGTACTTCGCAGCAGCTTCTTCAAGCATCGGGCGCACGATGTCCTTCATCGGCGAGATCCAATCCGAAGCCTTCTTCCAGCTCTTGCCGTCCCAGCGCTGAACGAACATGCGATGGGCACCGGCGTGGTCCTTACAGGTGATCTTCATGCTGTCCATGAAGCCCTCGAAACCAGCAGCCTTGATGCGTG
>JBPCVZ010000185.1:0-20045 GCA_051010015.1 Hyphomicrobiaceae bacterium | reverse complement strand
GTGCTACCCGGTCGTCAAATGATTAACCTGAGTGTAGGTGCAGCGACGGGCGCGGGGATAGATTTTCAGTCTCAAGGGCTCAAGAGCCGCGAGCCTTTAATTGGAACCATTCTGCCGAGCGGATTTGGTCCGAGATCAAGTGGACCGTCGCAGTGCGTGGCGGTGCCACGGACAAGACGGGACGCGCCGAGATCGGGGCAAATCCGCCCGGCCCATCTTCGTGTCGATGTTTCGAACACGAACATCGAATGGGTTCGTCAACGGCGGCCGCCCAGGAAACACCCATGGGCGTCGAAGCGCTTGCCCATAGCTCCAGCTATGGGCTGCGCACTCCTCCTGCTGGACCGGCTCGCCGTTGACGAACAGAATTGTCTCCAATTAAAGGCTCGCGGCTCTCGCCCGCTTACTTCTTCTCCTTGCGATAGGCCTTGTGACAGCCCGAACAGGTGCCGCCGATGCGCACCATCAGCGGGAACGCCGTCTCCTTGCCACGCCCGGCCTGCCCCTCGAGCTGCCCGGCCAGCATCTCGAGTTCGCGTGAAATCCGCGCAAAGTCGTCCCATTTTTGCCAGATCGCAGGCAGCGCCTCGCTTGGCCCTTTTATGCTCCCCTTCGGGAACAATCCGAGGACATCGGCCGCGTGACGCCTCAAATCGGCCGCTTGCCCCTGCACGGTTGCCCGATCAAAAGTTGCCTTGCCCTTGCGCATCGCGCCCCAGGCCTTGCTGATCTCGCCCATGCGCTTCATGCCGTCCATGCGCTGCTTGACGATGCCGGTCGCGCCCTTGTGCGCCTGCACCGTCGCCGCGCCGGTGGTCACGCATACAATCCAAGCCGCCGCCAAACACGTAATGAACTTCATGGTGACCATATTTCTTCCTAAGCTGGTGCATTGATCATCGTGCAGCCGCCGCTGCCCGAATCGGCAACTGCCGACAGATATGCGACTATAGCGTTTCCAACCCAATTTTTTGAGGCCCTGCATGAGGCGGCTGTTCCGCACGTTTGAAACCTGGATCGACCCGTTCGCGGCCATCCCCAAGCAGGACCTGCCCGATACGGTTGGCCCCTTCATCCTCTATTTCCTGCGCCAGACGCGTTGGCCGTTCGTTGCGTTTCTCATGCTCGGCGGCCTCGTCGGCCTGATCGAAGCCGGCCTTTTCTACTTCGTCGGCGTCCTCATCGACATTCTCAAGGATGCCCGTCCCGAGACGATCTGGACCGAACACGGCTGGCTGCTCGCCACCATGGCGTTCATCGTCCTGGTCATCCGCACACTTGCCCTGACATCGAGCGCATTGATCAACAACCAGACGTTGGAACCGTCATTCTTCGCCCTGGTTCGCTGGCAGAGCCACCGCCGCGTACTGCGCCAAAGCTACCGGTTCTTCCAGGACGATTTCGCCGGGCGGATTGCAACCAAGGTCATGCAGTCCGGCCAATCCCTTGGCGATTTCCTGATCAACCTCATTCAAAGCATCTGGTTCTTCACCGTCTTCAGCATCACCTCGATCGGCTTGTTCGCGGCCCTCGACTGGCGCCTCGCACTTCTGCTCGCGCTGTGGTTTGCCGCCTACTTCGGCATCCTTGCCGTTACGCTGCCCGAGGTGCGCCGCCGTTCCAAGATCCGCTCACATGCACGTTCCAGCCTCAACGGACGTATCGTCGACAGCTACACCAACATCCAGACCGTGAAACTGTTTGCCGGCACCGACAACGAAGACCTGTTCGGCCGCGAAGCCCTGGAGACCATGCTGAACGCCACGCACGACTACACGCGCCTGGTCTCGGGTCTTCGGATCGCACTGACGGTCATCAACGGGCTGCTCATCACTTTCGCCGGTCTGCTTGGCATCTGGCTTTGGAGCCATGGCGCGATCACGGTCGGCGCCATCGCGGTGACGCTCGCGCTCGTACTGCGCATCAACAACATGTCCGGCTGGATGATGTTCCAGTTCAACGGCATCTTCCGGGACCTCGGCACGCTGCAGGACGCGATCTCGACCGTTTCGGTGCCAATCGGTGTCCGCGACCGCCCGGGCGCCCGACCGATCGCCGGTGTCATCGGTGATATCCGCTTCGAGGACGTCCGTTTTCACTATGGCCAGGACAAAGGTGCCATCGAGCACCTCGATCTGTCGATCCGGCCGGGGGAGAAGGTCGGCATCGTCGGCAGGTCCGGAGCCGGCAAGACGACCATGATGAATCTGCTGCTGCGCCTGTTCGAACCGGAGAGCGGCCGCGTCCTGATCGACGGCAACGACATTGCCAACGTTACCCAGGACAGCCTGCGCCGCAATATCGGCGTCGTGACCCAGGACACCTCGCTGCTGCATCGCTCGATCCACGACAATATCGCCTACGGTTCGCCCGGCGCGACCCGTGACGATGTCATTATGGCGGCCCGCCGCGCCCACGCCCACGACTTCGTCAAGGATGTCCGTGACACCTATGATCGCGCCGGCTACGACGCCCACGTCGGTGAGCGCGGTGTCAAGCTCTCGGGCGGCCAGCGCCAGCGCATCGCCATCGCGCGTGTGTTCCTCAAGAACGCCCCCATCCTGATGATGGACGAAGCAACCTCCTCGCTCGACAGCGAGGTCGAAGCCGCCATCCAGGAACATCTGCTTGCCTTGATGGAGGGCAAGACGGTCATTGCCATCGCCCACCGCCTTTCGACCATCGCCCATCTCGATCGCCTGATCGTGCTTGACGGCGGCGCTGTCGTCGAAGACGGCACCCACGAGGAACTCATCGCGCGCAGCGGTCTCTATGCCGATTTGTGGACCCATCAGTCCGGTGGTTTCTTGCCGACGGTCGAGGCGGCAGAGTAGCTGCAGCAAAAAAACTAGAGCGCCGGACCGGCATAGTCGCGCACCGCCAGCGCCAGCGTTACAACGCCGACAACCGCAAGCGAGAGCAGCGCCGCGTTGCGAAAATGGCGGTTTCCGTAAGTCGAGAATGCGCGTGCACCGAGCCATGTCCCCAGCATGTAGAACGGTACCGAGGCGACAGCGATCACCACAACGGACTGGGTGAAGACGCCGTTGTACCAGAGCGGCGGCAGCCCACATAACGTCAGCGCCGAAGTCGTGCCGATAACATTTGCACGCTGGATTTGCGGCGACCCGGAACGGGCCAGCGCGATCGCCACTGCCGGCGGCCCGCCAACGCCGGAAGCGCCTTGCACGGCCCCGGATACGAAACCCGCCGACACGAGAAAACCCACGTTCTCCGCTCCCCGGGGCTTCCAGTTCCGATAGAGCATGACGACCATGATCAGGACGAAAAGCGAGATAACGATCCGCATGATCGCCGGATCGGCGACGACCAGGACCCATGTCCCGATGGGCGCGGCGATGAAGGTCATCGACGCGAACGGCAATACGAATGCCCGCTCGGAGAACCGAATGGCATTGGGTAGAAGTTGCAGCACCGGTGCGAGGCCCGAAAGGCCGGCAATCGCAACAGCGGCCGGAGGGCCGACGAAGAGACTCAGGACCATCACGATCATCAATGAAGAGCCAAACCCGACAAAGCCGCGCACGAACCCCGCGATCAAGACCGTGACGAAAGCCGAGATACCCACCGTCGACAGGGTCGCGGACAGCAGCTGCCCGATCAGGTCATGAAGCCAGGCCGGCATGGAGAAAGCCCGTGGAATGAGAGTGCAGGGACCGCCGGCGTCGCGCGCGTCGATTGGAACGCGCCGGATCTTTAAGATAAGCTCGTTTACATCTATATCTGCCCGCAATGAAACGCTAAAGGTCAACCGGCAGGCCGCTCACGTCTGCCGTTCGCCGCATGTACGGTCTGTGCAACAACACATATGGTCTGGGCTCATGCTCCTCCTGATAGATAACTACGACAGCTTCACCTACAACCTCGTCCATTTCATCGGCGAACTCGGCGCCGCATGCGAGGTCGTGCGCAACGACAAGCTCACCGCCACGGAGGCGCTCGCCAAGGAGCCGAAAGCCATCGTGCTCTCGCCGGGCCCGTGTACGCCCAACGAAGCCGGGATCTGCCTCGACGTCATCAAGCAGGCAGCTGGCAGCGTACCGATCCTAGGTGTCTGCCTCGGTCACCAATCGATCGGGCAGGCCTACGGCGGCACAATAGTGCGGGCAACGCCGATGCACGGCAAGCTGTCACCCGTGACCCATTATGGCACCGGCCTGTTCCAGAACATCGAAGGGCCGATCAACGTCACGCGCTATCATTCGCTGACCGTCGATCCCGGCTCACTGCCGGATTGCCTGCACGTCTCGGCCAAGACCGCCGACGGTATGATCATGGGGCTCTCCCACAAGCAGCATCCGGTGCACGGCGTGCAATTCCACCCGGAGAGCATCGCCTCCGAAATGGGTCACGAAATCCTGGCCAACTTTCTTTCCCTTGCCGGTTTCAAGACCAACAAACCACCATCACGGCCGAAAGCTGCAGCCTGATCGGCGCCGTGCCGCAGATCGCCCACGCATAATCAACTCAAGGCCCCTTCCAAGGACCGCACCATGTCCGCAGAGCAGCTCAAGTCCGTCATCCACAAAGTCTCGACCGGCGCCCCGCTCGAGCGCAACGAGATGCGCACCGCGCTTGACGCCATGATGTCCGGTGTCGCAACGCCGGCGCAGATGGGCGCCTTCCTGATGGCGATGCGCGTGCGCGGCGAGACCATCGAGGAGATTACCGGCGCCGCCGAATTCATGCGGGCCCGCATGACCGCCGTCGAGGCCCCTCCGGGCACGATCGACATTGTCGGCACCGGCGGCGACAGTCACGGCACCTTCAACGTATCGACCTGCTCAGCGCTCGTCGCGGCAGGCGCCGGCGCCAAGGTCGCCAAGCACGGCAACCGCTCGGTATCGTCCAAGTCCGGTGCATCCGACGTGTTGGCGGCCCTTGGCGTCAAGCTCGAAATCGCTCCGGAGGCGATTGCGCACTGCATCGATCAGGCCGGTGTCGGCTTCATGTGGGCCCCGATGCACCACGCCGCCATGAAGCACTGGGCGCCGATTCGCGCCGAGCTCGGCATCCGCACGATCTTCAACGTGCTCGGCCCGATCTGCAATCCGGCCAACGTCAAGCGCCAGATCGTCGGCGTTTACGCCGCCGATCTCGTCAAGCCGATCGCAAACGTCCTCAACAACCTCGGCAGCGAACATGTCTGGGTCGTGCACGGCCACGACAGCATGGATGAAATGACGACGACCGGTGCGACGACAATTGCCGAACTCAAGGGCGGCAAGATCAACGTCTTCGAGGTCACGCCGGCCGATGCCGGTCTGCTGCCCGCGAAAATGAGCGACCTGATCGGCGGCGACGCATCTGTCAACGCCGACGCCATCCGTCGCGTGCTCGACGGCAACCGAGAACCGTTCCGTGACATTGTCGTGCTCAATGCCGGCGCGGCGCTGGTGGTTGCCGGTCTGGTCGCTGACCTGCGCAGTGGTGTCGAGGCTGCCGCTGCGGCCATCGACAACGGTTCGGCGAAGCAGGTGCTCGCCCGCTTGGTCGAAGTGTCGAACGCCGCGTGAGATAGGCTTTAGAGCGCGTCGCATCCAATCGGACTCAGCAACAAGGCCGCGATTGCGGCCCGGCGCGGGCGCCGCCCCGGCGGAGGCCCCGAGCGCAGCGAGGGAATAGCCGTGAGCCAAAAGGAAGCTAAAGCGGGGAGCATCTTATGCGACGCGCTTCAGGCGACGGCCATCACGGGCATCGCCCGGCGTCGCCGGCGCACGCGCTTGACGCGCCACATCAACAGCAGCGCCAACGCGATGTTGAGCATGTTCCAGGCCACGCCGTGCACGAACGCCGCCCGGTAGGAGCCGGTGAGGTCGAATATCAGCCCCGAAAGCCAGCCGCCCAGTGCCATGCCCAGGATGGTCGCCATCAGGCACAGGCTGATCCGCATCCCCGCCTCGCGCGCGGGAAAATACTCACGCACGACCACCGCATAACTCGGCACGATGCCACCCTGTGCCAACCCGAACAACCCGGACACGATATAGAGCGAAATCAGCCCGTCGAAGGGCACATAGAGAATAAGCGTCAGGCACTGCAGGTAGGTACCGAGCAACAGCGTGCGCACACCGCCGATGCGGTCGGCGATGACACCCGACGCCAAGCGGCTGATCACCCCCATCCCCAACATGAGCGAGAGCATCTCGGCACCGCGCGCCACGCCGAAATTGAGGTCAACGCAATACGCCACGATATGCACCTGCGGCATCGACATCGCCACGCAGCAGGCAAGCCCCGCCAGCACCAGCACACCCTGAACACCCCACGGCGGCAGCGGACTACGGTAGCGCCGCGGTTCCCCGCCATCCGCCGTCGCCGCCGCTTCCTGTTCTGCCTCCGACGGTGCGCGCTTGATCAGAAACAGCGACAGCGGCAGCATCAATCCGGCACACGAAAGACCGATGATCATATAGGCCTGCCGCCAGTCCCCGATGGTCAGCAGATACTGCATCACCATCGGCCACAGCACACCGGCGAGATAGTTGCCGCTCGCACAGATCGCGATGGCGGTGCCGCGCCGTTTCGCGAACCACTGGGAGACATCAGCCATCAGCGGTCCGAATGTTGCCGATGCACCAACGCCGATCAGGAAACCGTTCGCCGCTGTCAGCTCCCAGATCGAGGTACTCACCGCCGCCAGATAAAACCCGCTGCCAACGCACAACGCCGCAACGACGATGGGAAACAGTGCGCCGAGCCGGTCGAGCAAACGTCCGATCAGCACGCCGCCTAGCCCGAAACCGACCATGCAGGCCGTGTAGGAAAGCGATACTGCGGCCCGGTCGACGCCGAAATCTTCTTGGATCTTGGGCAGTGCCACGACGCCGGTCCACAGCCCCGCGGCACCGAGCGTGCTCAGCAGCAGACAGACAAACAACCGGCCCCAGGCATAGTGGCTGTCGACAAGGTTCCTGCGCTGCCGGTGAAAAGCCGGCGCAGCGCCCCCCGGTCCCGCCCTCGCGGGGTCCATGTGCTGCATCGTCATGTCGAGAAGTCCTGCCGCGCCAGCGCGTTAATCGCTTGAAGTGTATCGGAATTGGCAAATGCCACAAACCGATAAATCATTATCCAGTGGATAGCGGCCAGAAGGGCAACCGCGACGACGCCACGCTACCATCACCCGCCAGGCTTCGGTATGATGAACCCATGAGCGATATTCTCGATAAGATCACCGCCTACAAGTTGCCGGAGATCGCCGCCGCCAAAGAGCGCTTGCCGCTGCCTGAGTTGCAGCGCCGACTCGCCGATTCCGCGCCACCACGCGGCTTTGCCGATGCGATCAGCGCGCGGATCAGCCACGGCGGCTATGCCCTGATCGCCGAAATCAAGAAAGCAAGTCCGTCAAAAGGCCTGATCCGGGAAGATTTCAGCCCGCCCGCGTTGGCCGCGGCCTACCAAGCCGGCGGTGCAACCTGCCTTTCAGTGCTCACCGACACACCGTCGTTCCAGGGCGCACCTGAGTTCCTGACCGAGGCACGTGCCGCAACCAGCCTGCCCGCCCTGCGCAAAGACTTCATGCTCGATACCTACCAGGTCGCCGAAGCGCGGCTGTGGGGCGCCGACTGCATCCTCATCATCATGGCGCAGATCGACGATGCCACTGCGCGCGATCTCGCCGACGCTGCCAAGGACCACGGCATGGATGCCATCGTCGAGGTTCACGATGACGTCGAACTCGATCGTGCCCTTGCGCTTGATTGCCGCCTGATCGGCATCAACAACCGCAACCTGCGCACATTCGATGTCACGCTCGAGACGACGGAGCGCCTCGCACCACGTATCCCGTCCGATCGCATCGCAATTTGTGAAAGCGGCATCGCAACGCATGACGACGTGCAACGTATCGCGGCCGGCGGTGTCAAGACCTTCCTCGTCGGCGAAAGCCTGATGCGCCACCACGATGTCGCGGCCGCCACCCGCAAACTGATGACAGGGCAGTAAGCAATCGGAGTCCTCCCCGCGGCCATGGCCAAACTCTCTCACATCAACGAACGCGGCGAAGCCCATATGGTCGACGTCGGCGAGAAGGCAACGACCGAGCGCCGCGCCCTCGCCGAAGGGCACATCACGATGACCCCGGAGACCTACCGCCTCATCGCCGACGGCACGGCCAAGAAAGGCGACGTCATCGCGACAGCGCGCATCGCCGGCATCATGGCCGTCAAGCGCACGCACGAACTGATCCCGCTGTGCCACCCGCTCGCAATCACAAAGGTCACCGTCGAGTTCGAACCGCTGCCCGGTGACAGCGGCCTGCGGGTCCTCACCGAGGTCCGCGTCACCGGCCAGACCGGCGTCGAGATGGAGGCACTGACGGGTACGTCGGTCGCCTGCCTGACGCTCTACGACATGCTCAAAGCAGCGGACAAATCGATGGAGATCTCCGGCATCCGCCTGCTTGAAAAGTCCGGCGGCCGATCCGGCACGTACACCGCCGATCAGCAGACGCCGTCCGGCAGCGGGACCGGATAGCCATGACGCCACCCCTCCTTTCCGTCGCCGATGCGCGTGACGCGATCCTCGCCAACGCCATGCCGACGGCGATCGAACCCGTCGCACTGTGGGAAGCCGACGAGCGCATCCTTGCCGAACCACTTGCCGCGACGCGCACGCAGCCGCCGTTCGATGTCTCCGCCATGGATGGTTTCGCCGTACGTGCCAGCGATGTCACCGCCTTGCCCGCAACCCTCCGTCTCATCGGTGAAGCCGCCGCCGGCCACGGTTTTGCGGGCACGGTCGGCCCCAATGAAGCGGTTCGCATCTTCACAGGCGCACCGGTTCCGGCCGGCGCCGACGCCATCGTCATTCAGGAAAACACGGAGCACGATGCATCCCGTGTCACCGTCACCGACGGTGCCCCCGAAGCCGGTCACATCCGCCCGCGCGGTTTCGATTTTCGCGACGGTCAATCGCTGATCGCCCCGCCCAAACGCCTCAATGCCCGCGACATCACGCTCGCCGCCGCCATGGGCCACGCCATGCTGCCCGTGCGCCGTCGCCCGCGCGTCGCTCTGCTCGCCACCGGCGACGAACTCGTCCTGCCTGGCGAACCGACCGGTCCCGACCAGATCGTCTGCTCCAATCCTTACGGTATCGCCTCGATCATCCGCCGCGCGGGCGGTGAACCGGTCTTTCTCGGCATCGCAAAGGACAACCGCGACGACCTTGTCGCCAAGCTCGAAGAGGGGCGCGGCTGCGATGTCACGGTTGCGATCGGCGGCGCCTCGGTCGGCGATCACGACCTGGTCGGCCCCGTCCTCGAGGATCTCGGCATGAGCCTCGATTTTTGGCGTATCGCGATGCGCCCCGGCAAATCGCTGATGTACGGACGCCTCGACGACCGGCACGTGCTGGGATTGCCCGGCAATCCGGTATCCTCGATGATCTGCTCGCGCGTCTTTCTAGTCCCGCTGCTCCAAAAACTTCTCGGCCTCGATGCATTGGCCGACATTCCCAGAGACGCCATCGCCGGCAGCGCCATGACCGCAAATGGTCCGCGCGAACACTACATGCGCGCGACGCTTGCCACCGCCCGCGACGGCCAGTTGATTGCAACGCCGGTCCGCTCCCAGGACAGCTCCCTGCTCACGCCGCTGGCCGAGGCCGACGCGTTGATTGTGCGGCCACCGAACGACCCGGCCATTGCCGAACGCGGTGCGGTCAGAGTGTTGGCTCTGGATTTTTAGGACAAGTCGGCGAACGACGAGAAAAGCTGCCGTCAGGCCTCGGTCGACCCCAGGCGGCGTTCGATGCGATCGAGGCGCACATCGAAACCGTCGATTCGACGGTGCATGCCAACCAGCGAGTCGTCGATGTTCGTGACGCGCACTTTCAGGTGTTGAGTATCATCAACAACGCGATCGAGCTTTCGATCGATCTCGACGATTTTCGACTGCATGCGCTGTAGCAATGGTATGACAATATCGATTGGTTCCGGCATCGCTGCCTCCTTATGAGAACATAAGTGGAACAAAAGCGCGTCATTGTCAAACAAGATCAGGCTCGGGCAAGATCAGGCTCGGGCCCATCCAATTCTAAAGCATCGCGAGCTTCGTGCCGATGTTGCGGAACGTCGTCTTGACGCGCCGCACCGTGCCGGTCACCGAGCGCATCACGACGGTCTCGGTTTCCGCGAAATCACCTCGGAAATGCACGCCCTTGAGCAGGGAACCATCGGTAACGCCGGTCGCCGAGAAGATCACGTCACCGTGCGCCATCTCATCGACGGTGTACTTCTTGTCGACATCCGCACCCATGCGTTCGGCGCGCTGACGTTCCGCCGCATTTGATGGCAGCAGCCGGCCTTGCATCTGCCCGCCGGTACAGCGCAGCGCTGCTGCCGCCAGCACACCCTCCGGCGCCCCGCCTGAGCCTATATAGATGTCGACATTGGTCTGGTCGGTATCCGTCGTCCAGATCACGCCGGCGATGTCCCCGTCGGAAATCAGCTGCACCGACGCACCGGCATCGCGCACCGCCTGGATGATCTCGGCATGCCGTGGACGGTCGAGAATGCAGGCCGTCACTTCGTTGATCGGCTTGCCACGTCCGAGCGCCACGGCCTCGAGGTTTTCCTTGACGGGCCGATCAAGGTCCACCACCCCTGCGGGCAGCCCGGGACCGACGGCGATCTTGTCCATGTACATGTCCGGCGCGTGCAGCAGGCCGCCGCGCTCGGAGATTGCCAGCACCGCAAGCGCGTTCGGCATGGCCTTGGCGCACAAGGTCGTGCCCTCCAGCGGATCGACGGCGATGTCGACCTCCGGGCCCTCTCCCGTACCGAGTTCCTCGCCGATATACAGCATCGGCGCTTCATCCATCTCACCTTCGCCGATTACTACCTTACCCTGAATGTTGATCCGGCTCAGCTCACTCCGCATGGCGTCCGTTGCCGCACCATCGGCGGCCTTGACGTCACCGCGACCGTTCCATTTGGCACACGCAATGGCGGCGGCCTCGGTTACGCGGCCGACCTCCATGACCAGCATCCGGCCCAAGCCTTTTTCCGTCTCGTTCATTTTATTCCCCTGCCTTGCCAGATACGGGATGTTCGCTCGGCCGCTCAGCCATCAGCATGACACGGCACCCACCATGCCCACAAATAGCGACCTCGATTAGAGCTGCTCAATCCTGATGACCTGCGGTTTGTCGGCTATCTTGCCATCGGCTTCGATCGCCGACAACGCGTTGCGGATCGCCTGCTCGTTGGTCTTATGGGTGATCAGCACGACATTCGCCGGCTCGCCCGGTGCCGACAATCCGTCCGAGCCCGGCAGGCTCGCCTTTGGTCGACGCTGCACGATGCTCTCGAGCGACACGTTCTGCTCGCCCATCCGTGTTGCAATCGCCGCCATCGCGCCGGGCTGGTCATAGACCGACAGGCGCAGGTAGTAGGCGCCCTGGTGTTTGCGCAGCTGTGCACGCTGGTAGGGCATGAGTTCCGCGGCCGGCGTCACGAACGGCGCGAACACGGCGCCCCGCGCCACGTCAGCGATATCGCCAGCAACCGCCGATGCCGTCGCACCGGCGCCAGCACCGGGGCCGACCAGCAAGATGTCGCCGACACAATCGCCATCGATCGCGACCCCATTGGTCACGCCGGACACCTGTGCGATCGCGGAATCCTTGGCGACCATCGCCGGGTGCACACGTTGCTCGATACCGCTGTCCGTCTTCATCGACACACCGAGCAATTTGATCCGATACCCCAGCTGGTCCGCCGCCTCGATATCGGCCGGCGTGATGTTCTCGATGCCTTCCACGTAGATCTGGTCTGATTTCGCACCT
Organism: Hyphomicrobiaceae bacterium; assembly: GCA_051010015.1. Lineage (GTDB taxonomy): Bacteria > Pseudomonadota > Alphaproteobacteria > Rhizobiales > Hyphomicrobiaceae > CAJQQK01. The sequence continues at coordinate 8,234 of JBPCVZ010000185.1, read as the reverse complement.
TCCGTACCGAACGCCAATGTCGTCAGCAGTGACAGCTTGTGTGCGGTATCGAAGCCGCCAACATCGAAGGTCGGGTCCGCCTCGGCATAGCCGAGAGCTTGGGCATCCTTGAGGATCTCTTCGAAGCCAAGGCCCTCTTCCTGCATGCGCGTCAGGATATAGTTGCAAGTCCCATTCAGGATGCCGTAGACGCGCGTGATCGAATTGCCGATCAACGACTCGCGCATGGCCTTGATAACCGGGATGCCGCCTGCAACCGCTGCCTCGAAAGCGAGTGCTGCGCCGTTCTCTTCGGCAAGCCGCGCCAGCTCCGTGCCATGGTCCGCAAGCAATGCCTTGTTGGCAGTCACGACCGGTTTGCCCGCCTGCAGCGCTGCCATCACCGCTTCACGCGCAGCCCCCTCTGAGCCACCGATCAACTCAACGAAGATATCGGTCTCTGCCGCCGTCGCGAGTTTGACCGGATCGTCATGCCAGACAACGTCACCGCCCAGCTTGATGCCACGATCCTTGGATTTGTCGCGGGCACTGACGCCCGAAATCGCGAAGTCGCAGCCGCCGCCGAGCGCCATTCGCTTGTTGTTGGCCTGCAACAGCTCGACGAGGCCACAGCCCACCGTACCAAGCCCGGCAATGCCCAATCTGACCGTTTTACTCATAGCTCTCATCCCGCCGCGTTCTTGTTGATGGGTACTACGTTATGCAGCACATCTGTCTCATCGGAAAGAAACCGGCGAATATTACGCGCGGCCTGTCGGATGCGATGCTCATTTTCAACCAGTGCGATACGCACAAAACCTTCGCCATGCTCGCCAAAGCCAACCCCCGGCGAAACGGCAACGTCAGCCTTCTCGATCAACAGTTTGGAGAACCCGACGGAACCGATGTCCTTGAAGCGCTCCGGCACCGGCACCCAGGCAAACATCGTTGCCGGCGGCGGCGGCACGTCCCACCCCGCGCGACCAAAACTCTCGACCAGCGCATCACGCCTTGCCTTATAGATGCCGCGCACTTCATCGACGCACTCCTGCGGCCCATTGAGCGCGGCGGCAGCAGCAACCTGCACCGGCGTGAAAGCGCCGTAGTCGAGGTACGATTTGACCCGCGCCAGAGCCGCAATGAGACGCTCGTTGCCGACCGCGAATCCGATCCGCCAGCCGGGCATCGAATACGTCTTGGAAAGCGATGTGAACTCGACGGCGATATCCATCGCGCCTGGCGTTTCAAGGACCGACGGAGGCGGCTCGCCATCGAAATAGATCTCCGAATAGGCGAGGTCCGACAGGATAATGAGCCCCTCCTGCTTCGCGAGTTGGACGGCTTCGGCATAGAATTCGCGTGTCGCGGTCATCGCCGTTGGATTGGACGGATAGTTCAGCACCACCGCAATCGGCTTTGGCACCGTGTGACGGCATGCCCGCGACACGGCGGCGAGAAACTCGTCACCGTTGCTCGCAGGCAAATGCCGCACCGAGGCACCGGAAATCAGGAAACCGAACTCGTGGATCGGATACGTCGGATTGGGTGTCAGAACCACATCGCCGGGCGCGGCGATCGCCTGCGCCATGTTGGCGAACCCTTCCTTGGAGCCCAGTGTCGCGACGATCTGCGTTTCCGGGTCGAGTTTGATGCCGAAGCGGCGCGCATAATAAGCCGCCTGTGCCCGCCTCAGGCCAGGAATCCCCTTCGATGCGGAGTAGCGGTGCACGCGTGGCTTGTTAACCGTCTCGACCAGCTTGTCGACGATATGCTGTGGCGTCTGCATATCCGGATTGCCCATGCCGAGATCGATGATATCCGCGCCGCCCGCCCGTGCCGACGCCTTGAGGGCGTTGACTTCGGCGAAAACGTAGGGTGGAAGTCGCTTGATGCGGTGAAAATCTTCGATCACGATATCCTCGCTCGGGCCCGGTCCAGGGCCGTTCGTCCAAAATCCGAAGCAAACAGCTTCTTGCCTCGCACATTACAGACCTCGGAAGGCCACGGCCACCATGCCCGCACGGTTGTTGCGTGGTGACGGCCCCAAGGCGTGCCCCATGTAGCATGCCACGAACGATTCCGTCTGCCCCCGCCGGCGCGACCCGGCGCCGTACCGTCAACCGCGATGTCCCATCGAGCGTCAAGGCATGCTGGGCATAGACTTTTTGCTTCGTCGTGATGATCCAGTTACAGTCGAGACGTTGAAGAATTTCTCTTGAACACCATACTTTACGGCAATTGTGCTGTGCGGTCGGATCGCCTAACAACAGCCACGGCAGCTGCGCAGCCCATGCCCCGACAGAACGCAAGACAAGCCCCCACCCAACTCCGAGTGTTCCATATGACAAAAGGTGCGAAACCGAAAGACGGCGCAAAACTGGCCGAAGCGCCGGAGAAGGCGTCGTTGACCGATCCCATGGCCTACCAGATCACCGATCCCCAGGAATTCGCGATGAACATGTTCCGCCTCGTCGAGGAATCGACCAAGGCCATGTCGGCGATGCTCACGCACAGCCCGGATCAGGCCGGCCCTATGTCGGGAACACATGAATTGGCCGAGGCCTCCAAGACGATGGGCGAAATTGCCCAGCGCTGGATGGCGGACCCCGCCAAGCTCGTCGAAGCGCAAACCGATCTGGTGCAGGACTACGTCGATCTGTGGGCCAACACGACGCGCCGCATGATGGGTGAAAAGGTCGAGCCGCTTGCCAGTCCCGCGACCGGTGACAACCGCTTCAAGGACCCTGAGTGGACCGACAACCCCTACTTCGATTTCTGCAAGCAGTTCTACCTGCTTTCCACCAATTGGGCCGAGTCCCTGCTCGAGCAGACCGAGGGCCTCGACGAGCGCGAAAGACACAAGGCACGCTTCCACCTCAACCAGATCGCAAGCGCCTGTTCCCCGACCAATTTCCCCGGCACCAATCCGGAGGTTCTGCGCGAAACGCTCAAAACCAATGCCCGCAATCTGGTCGAAGGCCTCGAAAACCTCGTCAAGGACATGGAGAGTTCCGACGATCTGCTGAAGATATCGCAAACCGACCTTGCCGCGTTCGAGGTCGGCGGCAACCTCGCAACGGCGCCCGGCAAGGTCATCTTCCAAAACGATATCATGCAGCTCATCCAGTACGCACCGTCGACGCCGAAGGTGCACGCTAAGCCGCTGCTGATCGTGCCGCCATGGATCAATAAATTCTACATTCTCGATCTCACGGAGCGGAAATCGTTCATCCGCTACGTTGTCTCGCAAGGCTTCACGGTGTTTATCATCTCGTGGGTCAACCCGGACGAGCGCCACTCGCAAAAGACGTTCAGCGACTATATGAAGGATGGCATCCTCGCCGCTGCCGATGTCGTCCGGAAGGAGACAGGCGAGGAGCAATGCAACATCGTTGGATATTGCGTTGCCGGAACGCTGCTATCAGCGACGCTTGCCTATTTGGCCGAGCGCGGCGAAGAGCCCTTCAGTTCAGCAACGTTCCTCACGACGCAGACGGATTTTTCTCGAGCCGGCGACCTCACTTTGCTGATCGGCAACGAACAGCTCAAGGCCATCGAGGCGATCATGGCCGAAAAAGGTTACCTCGACGGCTCGCGCATGGCCAACGTGTTCAACATGCTGCGCCCGCGGGATCTGATCTGGCCCTACATCGTCAACAACTACATGCTCGGCAAGAAACCGATGCCGTTCGACCTGCTCTACTGGAACCAGGATTCGACACGCATGCCGGCCGCCAACCACAACTTCTATCTGTCCGAATTCTACGGCAATAATGCGCTCGCCGAGGGCAAGATGGAACTCGACGGCGTTTCGCTCGACTTGCGCAGGGTCAAACTCCCCGTCTATGAACTGGCCGCCCGCGAAGACCACATCGCGCCGGCCGTTTCCGTGTTCCGCGGCTCGCGCCTGCTCGGTGGCGATGTCCAGTTCGTCCTCGCTGGTTCCGGCCACATTGCCGGTGTGATCAATCCGCCAAACAAGGACAAGCCGAAATATCAGTACTGGACGGGTCCCTTCGAGGGCGCGGATATCGAGACGTGGCTGCGCAAATCGAAAGAGACGCCCGGCTCCTGGTGGCCACACTGGATCGACTGGCTGGCGGATAAGTCCGGCGAGAAGATTACGAAGCGCAAGGTCGGAAAAAAGCACAAGCCGATCGAGGACGCACCCGGTTCCTACGTCAAAGTCCAGCAATCGTAGAAGCGCGGCGACCGACAAACGAAAATGCACCCGTCACAGGGTGCATTTTGCTGTCGCCACATCGTCGAGATGTGATCGCGTCAATAGCGATCACCCGGGAAAACCAATCGACGCGATTTGTAGTAGCGGCGCACGCGCTGTTGATGCCGCGCGATGCGACGGCGGTCGTATTGACGCAGCGAATGGCGTTTGCGCCGAGACCGCGGCACCGAGTACGCATTCCAATAGCCGGGCGTCGCGCCGTAGATGCTGCGCCGGCGTCGCTGGCTCTTGCGGCGCGATGCAGTGCGGGTCACCTTGGCCCGGCCGGTTACGACAATGCGCGTGCGCTTGTAGCCGTGGCGATGGACCAGCTTGTAGAACTTACGCGCGTTGGCTGTGCGCAGGCGGATGCAGCCATGGGATGCGGCACGGCCCAGCCGACTCGTATAGGTCGTCCCGTGCGTTGCGATTCCACCATTGAAGAACACCGAATAGGGCATCGGCGAGTTGTTGTACTTGCGCGAGTAATGCATCTTCGACGTCCACTTCGGACGGAAGCGGCCGGGCGGCGTCTCGTGCCCGAACTTTCCCGACGAAATCGTCCAGTTGCCGACAAGTTTGCCGTTCGACGTCACCCGCATGCGTTGCCGATTGAGATCGATGCGAGCGACAAGGCTTGGCGCAGCCACTTTGGGCTTTGCTTTCACCGGTGGTACGGCAAGCGCGACGTTCGCGGTCGGTTTCGCAGTTGGCGCCTTTTCGGCGGCCGCGGACGCGACCGGCGGCTTTGCCGATGCCAACTTGACATCCGGCGCCGTTTTCTTCTCGTCGGCATCTGCCGCCAACGCGCCGCCGGCACCTCCCAATGCCACTGCGATGCCCAACCCAATCGCGAAACGCATACCCCGACCTACCCAGCTACGCACAAACAAAAAACCTCGGCGCACGCTACGCGAGAGGGCCTGCGATCCCTTTAAGGTTTTGCCAACAAACGCCAAAGATCCGATCAAATTGAAACGGCGACGGCCACGAACTATGCCCGTGGCCGTGCCACCGCGAGACGCCCCTTAACGATCAATATCGGATCGAGATCCGCGTCCGGCGCGGACCATGCCGCCGCACCAGGGAAAACAGCCGTGCCGCATTGCCCCGGCTGAGGCGCACACAGCCATGCGAGGCCCGCCGCCCCAGCTGGCGATAGTAGTTCGTGCCATGAATGGCATAGCCGCCGCGGAAGAAGATTGAATGCGGCATTGGTGAACCATGGTACTTGCGCGAAAAATATCTGCGCATCATCCGTTGCGGCCTGTACGTGCCGGTCGGCGTACGATAGCGCCCCCGTCCGGTCGACACTTTCCAAACATGGCGTAGCGCACCATTGACGTAAACATGCATCCGCTGCGAGCCGATATCGATGCTCACGCGGATCGCGGCAAAGGCCTGCGTCGACGCCAAAATCAACGCCAGAAAAACAAAACTCCGCACAACATAACGCATCACTAGGAAACTCCCCACAAACTCAACTGCAACAATCCAAAAGGCGCTGAGCGCTCCCCAACGTGCCCTGCCAAGCGCAGTCCACGCCGTCTTCACCCAGCTCATTAACCTTAATAATGAAGGACTTGCCGGCGCAACGCCTGACAGCGGTTCACGCCGAAATTGATCGACCAATCAAGCGGATTGCATCGCCGGTGCGGCATTCATGACGCAGTCAGATGATCAGGTAAGCAACTTCTAGTTGCCAAGCAGCAGGTCGAACAGCGTCTTGGGCTTGCGCCGGCGACGCGATGGCCGGCTGCGGGTGCGCCGCGCACTTGCCCGACGTCGTGCGCTGTCGTCTTGCGCCCAGGGCGCCCAGGCTGGCACACCGCCTTCCCTCCGGCGCCGTGATGAACGTGGCACGCTGCTGACCGCGCGGCGCGGTGCACGCAGGACGTACTCCTGCGTCAGGCCATCCAGCGCTGAGACGACAACGCGGCCGCTTCCCCATGACCACTTGGAAACCTTCTTGCCTTGCCGATGCGGCTCAATGCCTTTGAGCTTCTGGTTGCGCACATCAATGATCGCGATGAACTCGTTGTCGGCCAGTTCGCCATCAAGTTCGATCTTGCCGGCGGAAAAGCGCAACAGACCGAAGTCGCTGAATTCACCCTGCTGTCTTTCCCAGCCGAGGATGCGCGGCGCCCCTTCGCCGGCGACCTCCAACGGCACGCGCAGATCGCCGATGTCCTCGTTCTTGGCAAAGAATTGCGTCCGTGCGCCAAACACACGCCAGTTGTCGAGGCTCAAGGCATCCAGCTCTTCGGTTTCGTCTTCAACGCTTTCACCGAGCCGCTTCAGCCCGTAGACGGCGTTCTGCATCTGCGGTTCGATGGCCAGCGCCTTGCGGTAGGCATCGACTGCCTCTTCCGGGCGCGACAGCGCCTCGTTGATTTCTCCCTTGGCCCAGAGCACGTCGGCATTGTCTTTGTCGAGCACCAACGCCTTGCTGACCTCCTGCGCGCCAAGTTCGGGTTGTCCGAGCTTTTTGTACATCAAGGCGCGATAGGCGTAGCCCAGCGCGGCAGTCGGGCTGAGCTCGATCGCTTTGGCGAGGTCCTGCTCGGCCTGATCGAACTGCTCGAGCAGAATTCCGGCATGGCCGCGCTCGAGAAACGCCTCCGCAAGGCCTGGTTTGAGCTCGATCGCCTTACTGAAGTCGCGCATCGCCGCCGCCGGGTCCTTGCCACGCATGTAGGCCTTGCCGCGCGCCAGGTAGTATTCGGCGTTCGCTGCATCAAACGCAATCGCACGGCTGAGGTCGGCCGCTGCCGCGGCGAATTCCTCGAGCGCAATAAAGGCATCAGCGCGTTGCCGGTAGCCGAGCGAGAACCGCGCATCCGTCGCGATGGCGCGCGTCAGGTCGCGCAATGCCGCGCGTGGTCTCTGCACCGCGATATAGGCACCGGCCCGGCCAGCCAGCGGCTCCACGATCGCAGGCGTCAGGCGGATCGCCGACGTGTAGGAATCGATGGCGTCGTCGAACTGGTTGAGCTTGACGAACGCGCCGGCGCGGTTCGAGTAGGCCGCTGCATAACCGGGCGCCAAACGCAGGGCGCGCTCGAAATCCTTTAATGCTTCTGCAAACGCGCCGATCCGAACCAGCAACGAACCGCGATTGTTATAGACGACCGGAAACTCCGGAAACAGTTTGATGGCCCGGTTAAAATCCGCGACCGCATCGGCGATGCGTCCCACGCGCTCGCGCACGACGCCGCGGTCCGTCAGGATGCTGGCACGGCGTTCGTTGCCAAGCGTGCGATCGGTTAGGGCGCCATCATAGAGCCGCAGGGCCTCCGACATCTGCCCTTGCCGGAACGCCGCTGCGGCCTGTTGCGCTTTCACATCGCCGGCCCGCACCGTCTGCTGCGCGGCCGCGGGCAGCGCCGACGTCATGATCCAGAACCCAAGCGCGAGGGTGAGTGTTCCGATTCGCTTCACAGCAACCACAGCTCCAAAGTGCCATTTCTGCCCGCTACGCGATACACAACGCCGTCACGGCCTCACGATCTAGATCAATTCGGCAATCGCCTGGCCGAGTTCCGAGCATGTCGCTTTGCCACCCATATCCGCCGTCAATACGTCCTTATCAAGAATAACCTTCTCGATCGCCGTCACGATAGCCTGCGCCGCCTGCGGATGCCCGAGATGATCGAGCATCATCGCCCCCGACCAAATCTGGCCGATCGGATTTGAAATGCCTTTGCCGGCAATATCCGGTGCGCTGCCATGCACGGGCTCGAACATCGATGGATAGTCTTTTTCCGGATTGATATTGCCGCCAGGCGCGATCGCGATCGTACCTGTCGTTGCCGGTCCGAGATCGGAAAGAATGTCGCCGAACAAATTCGATCCAACGATCACATCGAACCAGTCCGGATTGCGCACCAGATGCGCCGTCAGAATGTCGATATGAAACTGGTCTGTCTGGATGTCCGGATATTCTGAAGAAATGTCGGCAAAGCGCTCATCCCAATACGGCATCGAAATCGATATCCCGTTCGATTTTGTCGCCGATGTGACGGTCTTGCGC
>JBPCVZ010000184.1:0-15288 GCA_051010015.1 Hyphomicrobiaceae bacterium | reverse complement strand
GACCGCAATATGCTGGATGTGGCTCGCGATGCCGAAGTTGACGCTGACCGCCAAGGCGATCGCCGCTGCGATAATGACGGGATCGATCAAGTTTCATTTCCTCGTCAACAACGGATCTGGATCGGCGTCAGGTCTTGTCAGACACGACGCCACGCCTCGGTCGCGTGCACCCGCCGTTATCCGACAGTCGCTTCATTGCTGGCGCCGCCTTTGATCGGCAGCACGATCCTTAGCAGGATTTTTCTCCCGCGAGAGCGACGATGGTACTCCGTGGGTGATACTGTAGCGGCGCCGCGTGGAACGATCAGCCAGGCAAACGAGGAGCGTGCGACATGACCATCAGTGTGGGAGACCGAATTCCGGACGTGGAGCTGTTCCGCATCGGGCCCGATGGGCCGGAGCCGGTATCTTCGGAAACACTTTTGCGCGGCAGGCGCATTGCGCTGTTTGGCGTCCCCGGCGCTTTCACCCGCACATGCTCGGCCAAGCATCTGCCGGGGTTTGTTGACCATGCCGATGCCATCAAGGCCAAAGGCATCGACGATGTGATGTGCCTCGCCGTCAACGATGCCGCTGTGCTTGCGGCCTGGTCGCGTGAACACGGCGCCGATGGCAAAGTCACGATGATCGGCGATGGTTGTCTGAATTTCACCCGTGCCGCCGGCCTCGAAGTCGACATGAGTGCCAAGGGATACGGCCCGCGCTGTCGACGTTTTTCGATGGTGCTCGACGACGGCGTTGTTCAACGCTTGTACTTGGAAGATTCCGGCTTCGGCGAAACCAGCGCCGAGCGTATGCTGGAAGACCTTTAAGTCGCGCGGGGGCGACAAACTTGGTGGCAACTGTGAGGTGCGAACATGCTGGCCGAACTCACCGAAGACGACGCCACCGGCGAAATCGCGCAGATCTACAAGGAGATCCGCGAAACCTGCGCCGTGCCCTATGTCTCGACGCTGCAGCGCCACATGGCGACGCGTCCGGGCTGGCTGGAATGGACGTGGACGGCGGCGCGGCCGGTGTTTCTCGACGGCTCGGCGCCCGCCGCTGCATGGCGCGCAGCTGCCCAGGTCGAGGTTGAACCGCTGCCGAAGCTGTCGCGCAGTGCCTTGCGTGTTCTTGGCGTCGATGCCGAAGGCGAGCGCACCATCCGCGCCGTCGCCGATCTGTTCGTACGTGTCGCGCCAACCAACCTGATGTTGTCGGGCTTGCTCCGCACCCTGCTTGCCGGCGAGCGCCCGGTCGGCTCCGGCGTCGCATCACCGGCGGCGGCGTCACCGGCCCCGCTGCCGTCGCTGCCGCCATTGGCCCATCCGGACGACCTGTCGGAGGATCTCCGTGCCGTTTTGATGCAGCTCGGCACCGATGTCGATGGCAAACCGTTCGTACCGGGGCTCTATCGCATGCTTGCGCATTGGCCGGGCTATCTCGCGCACCTGGCGACCGTTCTCGTGCCGCGCTTCGATGATGGCGCAACAAAGGCCAGCTGCGCCGATGTCCTGGCGCGCATCGATGCCGCAGTGCCGGGCGTGTTCGCCACGTTGCCGGCGCTGCCCGATGCACCGCCGGTGCCACCGACGAGCGAGTTCGGCTATGTCATGGCTGCAACCGATCGCTACCGTGAGACGAGCCCTGAAATGATCGTATTCGGAACGCTCATTCGCGACGCCTTGCCGCCGCCTGAATGATCGGACTCGTCTCATCGTGAACAGCAGCATCGCAACGAGAATAGGACAGGGGCACAATGAAACTTGGTTTGTTGATCGGCTACAAAGGCTCGCCTGGTGGCCCGGACATGGAACTCGTGCTGGAAGCAGAGCGGCTCGGCTATGACTCGGTGTGGACCAGCGAGGCATGGGGTTCCGATGCGGTGACACCGGCGTCATGGATACTCGCTCGGACCACCAAGATTAACGTTGGCACCGGGATCATGCAGATGTCGGCGCGTACGCCGTCGTGCACGGCAATGACCGCGATGTCGCTGCAAGCCATGTCAGGGGGGCGCTTCCTGCTGGGAATTGGCCCATCCGGACCGCAAGTCATCGAGGGTTGGCACGGCGAGGTGTTCGGCAAGCCCTTGAAGCGCACGCGAGAATACGTCGCGATCATTCGGCAAATCTTCGCGCGTGAAAAACCACTCGAATTTGAGGGCGAGTTCTACCAAATACCGAACACCGGGCCGGGTACGACCGGGCTTGGCAAGGCACTCAAGACGATCATGCATCCGGACCCGCAGATCGATATCTACATGGGCTCGTTTGCGCCTGCCGGATTGCGCACCTCCGGCCAGATCGCCGACGGCGTTCAGCCGATTTTCATGATACCCGAAAAAGCCAACCTGGTGCGCCAACACGTCGAAGAGGGGCGCCTGAAAGCCGGCCGCGACACGGATCTCGCCGATTTCGACATTGCCCCATTCGTGCGCGTAAAGATGGGCGACGACCTGCAGGCGTGCCGCGATTTCATCAAGGCCGATCTGGCGCTCTACATTGGTGGCATGGGCGCGCGCGACAAGAATTTCTACAACGACTACGCCAAGCGCCTCGGCTACGAGGAGGCAGCGGTGAAGATCCAGGATGCCTTCCTCGACGGTCGCCGTGCCGAGGCGATCGCTGCGGTGCCGGACGACTTGGTTGATGCAACGTCGCTGGTCGGTACGGCCGATCGAATCAAGGGCCGGGTGCGTGAATGGCGTGCAGCTGCCGCCGACCGCAGTGTCGGCTCAATGCTGCTCAGCATCAAGGATGTGGAAACCTTGCGGGTTGTCGCGGAGGCTTGAGGGCACCCCCTGAAACGTCTTACTCGATCGTCACGTTGAACGAGCGCGTCACCGATTGACCGTTGGCGGTGGTCGCGGTCACCGTGAACTGGTCCGGGCCGAGGTGGTCTGCGCTTGGCGTGTAGTAGACCGCCGTCCCCTGCATGCGCTGGCCGACGCATTTGCCAGACGCACTATGCTGTATCGTGATTGGCTCATTCGGCTTGAACGTCACGGTACCTTTGCTTGGCGCCGCTGCGATTTTCATTTCAGCCGGAACCGGGCTGCAGTCTTTTTCCCTGAAGCCGGACCAGACATACATCCGGGTCGGCTTCGCGGCCTTGACTGGCTTTGCGAACTTTGTCGGCTTGGCCACCTTGTCCGTCAGTTTTGGCAGTGAGCCGGTGGCGATTACCGAGGCTGGCGTCGTTGAGCAGCCCCCCAATGATAATCCGATCACGAGCGTTGTCAGAACCATTACGACTTTTTGCATTGACGCCATCCCCTCTTGGTCCGCACGACAGAGTATCGGATGATTCGGGTGGTGACTGTCCAGCAACAACGGTGTGCATGTGTGTTGTCAGTGGAGAACACTGTTTCTTTTACAATAGCGCTATCGGCGACCCGATCTAGTGCCAAATGGCACGGAAATCTCCGGATTTTACTTCCACTTAGGCTCTGCTCTGACAGCATTCATCCAAGGGTAGAAAAAGGATCAATTTCGCAACTACTGATTGAGAGGCGCCAATCCGTTCGCTGCGTGCCAGGCTTCGACGTCGAATGCGACGTGGTTGCCGAAGTGATCAACGGTTGTCTGCGTTGGCAGCGTGTCCCGCGTGTAGGCCACCTCGGGTGAATCCAGTTCTCTCACACATGGCTGCGTCGCAAGCCAGCGCGTTACCGGCAACAGCGTGCTCTGCCGCTGTACGATGTTCCAGATGTAGTAGTGATGCGGCACCACGATTTTCGGATCCAGCCGCGCGATGATCTCGTCGCTCATCGTGTAGCCCATCACGTGCTGGCTATCGTCGACTGGAAGCAGCAAGATGTCGACATGGCCGAGGCGCTGCCAGATGTCGTCCGGTGGATTGTGTCGATTGTCACCCCAGTGCAGGATGCGCAGGCCGCCGGTCTCGACCATGATCATGCAGTTGTCCCATGAACGCGCATTGTCCGGCGGGTCCAGCTTCTGGCCCCCGAACCTGCTGTTGATCAGGTGCATGTCATAAATCGCGTTGCTGGCATCGATCGCGTGCTTGTCGGCGATCCCGGTAATTTTCACGTCGGCAAACACATAGGCGCCGATCAGGCGGTCGAGCAACACGTTGGCATCGAGCAGGTGGAGCGCGTCGTGATCGAAGTGCGCGTGCGTCGACACGCCGATGTCGACGGAGGTCGCGGGGAAATCGTGGAAATACCAGTCCCACTTGCCGTTCGGATGGTTGCGCCAGGGATCGATCAGGATCGTGAGCCCGGATGGCGATGTGATGCGGAACGCGGAACTGGCGAAATGGGCGAGTTTCACACCGACCTCCGTCCCGGCTCCGCCGGCCGCATCGCCCTGTAACTCGATCATGCGGTTGTGGTTGGTTTGATGGCGCCATGCGTTGAGGCCGGCATTCAATCGTGGCTCGTCGGTCGCCATGGGCGTACTCCTGGTCGGTCGTAGGGCTGGAATGAAGCGCAACGGTAGCATCGGCCACCGGCCGGTGTCACATGATGAGCGGGTCTGCACCGGCGTTGCAAAGACATTCATTGCGATACCCGTCTCGATACCCGTCTCGATGCCCATCACGATGCCATGACGTGATTTTGCGCGATTGCAATGCAAGCAGCCCTTCCTATCCCAGTCAGATCGCGGTCTAATACGATGAGCAGCAAGGGCCCGACGAGAGAGCCGCATGAACGACGACGAGACACAGCGTCTGTGCACTGAAACCATCGACTTGTTCGCCGAGCTTCCGGCCGACCTGCGCGGTGATCTGTGCCGCAGCCTCGAAACTGTGCGCGTGTCGCGCGGCGACGTCCTCGTGCGGGAAGGTGGCGAGGCGAACGCCATGTATGTCGTGGTATCGGGTCGCTTTGAGGTGCGCACCGAGGGGCGCGAGGGGCCACTCGCCGAAATCGGCGCGGGCCAATTGATCGGTGAAGTAGCCTTTCTCGCCGGAGGCGGGCGCACGGCAACCGCGGTGGCATTGCGCGAGAGCGTCGTGCTGTGCCTCACCCGCACGGCATTCGACGCGCTCGCCGATCACAGCCCGCTGATATGGAAGACGTTGACCATCACTTTGGCCAGGCGGCTGGCGGATCGCAATCGTCTTGGCGCCGCGCCGCCTGATCCGCGGCCCAGCACGATCGCGATCATACCTTCCGGCCGCCCGTCGATCCCGACCCCATTCCGCGAGCGGTTTCAGCGGCAACTGGCGGCGCTGGCCAATGTCCATGTCGTAACGGTCGACGATTGCCGCCGATTGTCGGTCGCTGCGGATCGTGCCCATCGCGAAGTTACCGGCACCCTCAATGCCCTCGAGGCGGATTACGACTACGTCGTCTACGTTGCCGATGACACACTGACCGAGTGGTCGATGACGGCGGTGCGCCAGGCCGATCTGGTTCTCAGCGTCGCGATGTTCGACGGCGATCGCAGCGCGCCTGTCGAACTCAACGACATCGAGCGCTTTTCGCACACGTTGCATGGTCCGGCGGCACAGCGATTGGTGCTATTGCATGACAACAAGGGGCCGGTTCACGGCACGCGCTGGTGGCTGCGGGGGCGCTCGGTCCACATGCACCACCACATTTGCCTCGATGACGATCGCGATTATGCCCGTCTGGTCCGCTTCATTCACGGCACGGCGACCGGGCTGGTCGCGTGCGGTGGCGGTGCCCTCTGCGCGGCGCATGTCGGTCTCTTCCAGGCGCTGACCGAGGCGGGCGTAACCTTCGACATGATGGGTGGCACATCCGGCGGAGCCGCGATGACGGCCGCGTTCGCGATGGGCGAGACACCGGAGCAGATCGAGCAGCAAACCCAGGACATGTTCGTCACTGGTGGCGCCATGCGGCGCTACACACTGCCGGTCTATTCACTGCTCGATCAGACGCACTTCGACACCCACCTGCGCAACGCCTACGGCGACTACCGCATCGAGGACCTCTGGCTGCCCTACTTCGCCGTCTCGACGAACCTGTCGAGCGGTGGCCTCCATTGCCAGCGCGAGGGGGAACTCTGGGAAGCGGTGCGTGCCAGCGGCTCGGTGCCGGCATTGCTGCCACCGTTCTTCACCGACGATGGTGAGATGCTGGTCGACGGCGGCCTGGTCGACAATGTTCCGATTCGAGTCATGCGCGACCTGAAGAGCGGTCCCAATATCGTCGTCGCCTTCCATGTGCCAGCCCACCAGCCGTTTCCCGTCAACTATGGCCAACTGCCGTCGCGCGGGCAGTTGCTGCGCCGTCTGGCAACGGCCAAGGACCGCAAGCAACTCGGCGATGTGCCGATGATCGGTGCCGTCCTTTCGCGCGCGTTGATGGCGGGGAGTGAAAAGTTCGACCCGCACCTTGGGCCGGACGACCTGTTGATGGTACCACCTTTGCCGCCCGAAATCGGCCTGCTCGATTGGCACCGGCACGGCGAACTCAAGGCTGGCGCATACGAGTGGACCAAGGCCGAAGTGGCGCGCCTGCGGGCACGGCGCGACCACGCACTGGCGCAAATGATCAGTCTTGAAGGATAGCGCCGCTATTCAACGAACGTCGTGAAGGTCTCGGGATCGAGCCGCGTCGTACGAAACGTATTGACGATCGCGTCCGGGTCCGGAAATCCAAGCGACATGCCACACACCAGTTGCTGATCGTCCGGCATGCCGAGGTGCTCGGTGACCATCTCGTGGTAGTTGCAGAACGCGGCCTGCGGGCAGGTCTCGAGCCCGAACCCTCTCGCAGCCAGCATGACTGACTGGATGAACATGCCCGTGTCGAGCCAGCTGCCCAGTTCCATGTCCTTGTCGAGCGAGAAGAACAGGCCGACCGGCGCCCCGAAGAAATCATAGTTGACGCCGTGCTGGCGCAGCATTTTGTCCTTGTCGCCCTTCTCGATGCCGAGCGTGCTGTAGAGCCCCCAACCGCATTCGCGCCGTCGCCCGATGTACGGTTCGCGCCATTCCACGGGGTAATAATTGTAGTTGCGCTTGCCGGTGTCGCCGGCCATGTGGCGCTCCAGCAATTTGCGTGACAGCGCCTGCTTCTTATCGCCGGTGACGACCCAGACTTTCCAGGGCTGGATGTTGGAGCCGGACGGCGCGCGCCCGGCCACCTCGAGCACCTTCAGCACGAGTTCGCGTGGCACCGGCTTATCTTCCAGGTACGCGCGGGTGCTCTGGCGGCCGGTAATGGCTTCTTCGACGGAAATCATCAAGAATCCCTTGTCTGCTCATACAATCATGATCGGTTTACGGGCAGCTGATCTAATCAAGATCGGGCCACTTGTCGATTCGCGGGTGCAAATCCGCCCTGGTCGTCGACTGGCGACAACCACGGGCAGTCACCATATCATGGTGATCGAGGTCCCGTTCGAACAGGAGCATGCGTACACGCCAGCCCGGATCCGCCCATGGCCATAGTCATTATCATCGTCGTGTTCATCGTTTTGATCGCCGTTGCCCCTCAGATGTGGGTGCAGCGCGTGATCGCTCGACATTCCGAGCCGCGCGCTGATTTTCCAGGTACCGGCGGCGAGTTCGCGCGCCATATCCTCGATGAACTCGGCCTCCATGGTGTTGCGGTCGAGCAGACCGAGGATGGCGACCACTATGATCCCGAGAAGAAGATCGTGCGCCTTACCGAACCGCACTATGCCGGACGCAGCCTGTCTGCGGTGGTGATTGCCGCGCACGAAGTCGGCCATGCCATCCAGGATGCCAGCGGCTATGTGCCGCTCAAGGCGCGCACGCAGATCGCGAAAAACGCCGGCTGGCTGCAAACCGCAGCGACGGCTATTCTGCTCGCCGCTCCATTGTTCGTCATCATTGCCAAGTCACCGGCCATTCTGCTCGTACAAGTCGCGGCGATTGGCTTGATCGCGCTGATCACCGTGCTGATGCACGCTGTCACGCTGCCGGTTGAATTCGACGCGAGTTTCAAGCGAGCCTTGCCGATCCTGGCAGGTGGCCGCTACATCCCGGATGCCGATCTGCCGGCGGCCCGTACGATTCTGCGCGCCGCCGCTTTGACCTATGTCGCCGCTGCCGCCATGAGCGTGATCAATATTTTCCGCTGGTTGCGCTTCTTGAGGATTTAGAGCGTATGCCGCCACCACGCTTCTTCTACCCCGACACACCCGAACTACCGCTACCCGACAAGCACCGCTTTCCGATCAGTAAATACCGCCTGCTGCGCGAAAAAGTGATGACGGAAACCGTCCTCGGCCGAGCCGAACTCGCACCGTCGCCGCCGATCTCCATCGAGCATCTGCTGCAAGCTCACTCGAGCGAATATGTCGAGAGCGTCCTCAATGGCACGCTCGGTCCAAAAGAACAGCGCCGCATCGGTCTGCCCTGGAGTTCGACGCTCGCACGCCGTTCGCGTGCGACGGTCGGCGGTTCGTTGGCGGCGGCTCGTGAAGCCATGAACGAGGGTGTTTCCGGTCAACTGGCGGGCGGCACGCACCATGCTCATCGCGACTTTGGATCTGGCTACTGCGTTTTCAACGATCTCGCGGTCGCGGCGCTGACGCTGCTGGCAGAAAGCGCCGTTCAGCGGGTCGCGATCCTCGACCTCGACGTCCATCAAGGCGACGGCAACGCGGCCATATTGGCCGGCAATCCGGCGACATTCGTGGCAAGTTTGCACGGCGACAAGAATTTCCCCTTCAGAAAAGTCGCCTCGGACCTGGATATTGCGCTCGATGACGGCACGGAGGATCCCGTATATTTGACCGCCGTCGGCGAGGCCTGTGAAGCTGTCGCGGCCTTCCGGCCTGATCTACTGCTCTACCTTGCCGGCGTCGATCCGCTGGCAGCCGACAGTCTCGGCCGCCTGGCTGTCAGCGCCGATGGGTTGCGCAGGCGCGACACGCTCGTCTTGCACCGGTGCAAGGCCGCTGGCCTCCCCGTCGCGATCGTCGCGGGCGGCGGCTATGCTCGGCCGATTTCGGCGACGGTTGATGCCTATGCGGAAACCTGGCGCACAGCCCGTCGAGTTTTTGACCTTTGAGTTTCCGAGCGCCGCAAAAGATTTATCCACAACCCGAATCATTCCTTAGTCTGCGCGAATCTGATCTCAGTCTCGCCTGACGTGCCCCGTTGCGCCTGCGCGTCTGAGGAAGGACTCGGTCATGGCAAATTTCGCGACGCACATCGGTGTCGGAACGATCGTCAGTGGTGCGTTGGCGACGATCACATTGGCGGCCGATGTTATCGCTCCCGAAAACCTGGTCGCCGTGACGCTTGCAGGCGTCCTTGGCAGCGTGTTGCCCGACATCGATCTCAAGGATTCTCGCGCCAGCCGCGCAATGTTTTCCGGTCTGGCTGTCTTCTTTTCGTTCTGTGTTCTCTTCATGAACGCAGGGCAGTACTCGATCGCCGAACTCTGGCTACTATGGCTCGGTTCATTCCTGCTCGTGCGCTATGCAGCCGAAGCGCTGTTTCACAGGTTCTCCTATCACCGCGGCATTTGGCACTCGATCGTCGCCGGCCTGTTCTGGTGGTTCTTGACCGCGGTCGTCTTCTACTACGTGCTCGGCCGACACGAGGGCGTTGCGTGGCTTGCCGGCGGCTTCATGTTCATTGGCTATCTGACGCACCTGCTTCTCGATGAGATTTATTCCGTCAACCTGCTCGGCCAGCGCCTCAAGCGATCGTTCGGTTCCGCCATGAAATTGTTCGACGACCGCAAGCCCGGCGAGAGTGCAACGATCGCGACACTTGCCGTTATTCTGTTTCTGCTGGCACCACCGTCGAAACCGTTCGTCGATGGCATATCCTCCAAGCAGCTTTGGTCCGGCCTGCACGATCGCCTGTTGCCGCGCGATGAATGGTTCGGCGTACTCGGCAAAGACGGCATCCTCATCGGTCGGCGTGACGACGAGGCCGGCGGCGCGTCGATATCAACCGGTTCGATCAAGCCCGCGCCGGTCAATGAAAACCCGCAACAAAGCCGCTGAGTTCAATGCGCGCATTGCAAAAGAAATAAGGCCGCCCTTCCATCGAAGTGCGGCCTTTTCGGTTCTGATTCTGAGCCTGCTCTCTACGAGCAGTCGTTGCCGTCGTATTCGACGTAACTGGACAGTCTCGGCTTGAGATAGAACTTTTCTTCCAGGTTTTTGGTCGTCGTAATGAAGTGGTTGAAGATCAACGGTTCATAGGCATAGTTCACCTCGGTCACGATCACGCTGTCGCCCGCTTCGACGACGCCGGTCGGCAGCGAATATGGATCGTTCTTGCTGTAGCTGCCAACGCCACCATTGTGCGGGTGGGCCCAGCACACTTTGGTGTCTGTCGCATCCGTTGGCGATGCCGCGACGTTCATGACCGTCAGTTTCAGCAGCGTATGATCGTAAGGTTTTACCAGTTGCTCGACGACCTGCATGATGCCCGACATGTCGGTCGTTGATAGCGTTTTGGAGCGCGCGACCAGATCCGCCGTGGCGCTGGCGACCTGACTCACCCTCCGGTCGACCGTGATCGCCTGGCTGAATTCGACGGCGCCAATGAACATCAAGAGCATCAGCGGCACGATCATCGCAAATTCGATGGCGGCAACGCCGCGCGCGTCCCGGCCAAAGCTGTTGACGCGCTTCAGACGGCGCTGACTGAAAAAGAGGTGGCTGAATCTACGCATTGCAATCCTCGCGAAGGAAGTCTCTCGAGCCCGGAGTACCGCGCTCCGTGGCTAGGGTGGCGACGTCAGTTGTACGGTTCCGTCCTGAAGGTCGTCGATGCTCGGATCAGGCGCGATCCGCTGCCCATGTCGCCGAGTTCGAGGAAGGGGATCGCTTTCGCGAGTTCCCACTCGTAGCAGACCGTCACGAGAACCACCTCGCCGGCGCCGCCCGGGACTGCGCTGTCGGCCGGGTCTGGAATGAGACTGCCGCCACTGTCGGTGCAGCTGCCCATTGCCGAAGCAGCGCCCGAGAACGATGCCGATGAAACCACGTTGACGCGGAGATTGCCGGCGCAATCGACGAAGCTTGGTGCCAGATCGCAAACGTCCTGTTTGAATTGTGAAGTCGTCTTGCCGCCGGTCTGTGCCTGACCGGTACGAATCTGACGCGACGCCTTCTCAACCGCATTTTCGAGCGAGAACGTCGTGAAGAAGAACAGGCCGACGCCGATAGTGCCAAACAGCAGCATCAGGAACGGCATGGCAACCATCGCGAATTCGACGGCTGTGAACCCACGTTCGTCGCGGTAGAATGTGATAGAGAAATCTCGAAGCCGCGCAAAGCCGCTCCGCTCATTGATGTCCATCATGGCCCGCATTACCACTGCCTTGTTACTGAATGAAGCACTCGGTGTTCGTATAAAAAGAGCACCAAATTCGTAAATGATTGCTTTATTCCAGCGAAGCACGGCGGTGCATGGTTAACCGGAGCTTGACAGATCACGGTCTTGGTTCCGGCTAGAGCGGCAACGGCTAAAACCAAAAAAAGCAGACCATGAAGGTCTGCTTTGTCTGCCACCCATAGTAAGGCGCCGCGCCGCGGAGCAATCGACTACTGTCCACCGCCGGTGTTGCCACCTGTTCCGCCACCCTCCGAGAGTTTGATCTTCAACTCGGCGTTCTCGGCTGCTCTCTTGAAGTACGTCTGTTCATCCGCAACCGTTATGGTCGGATTGCAGCGTGGTGAACAATTGTAGGACTCGCGAGCCACCCCGCGTCGCAGATTGACCACCTGGGATTGGTCCTGAAGCACGACAATCTTATTCTCCTGGATGACGTTCTGTTCGCCATCGAGCAGGATCATGTTGGTCTTGCCGAAAGATTTGCCGGTAACGACAAGCAGTTTCTTAGATTGCACGGAGACATCAGCGATTGTCGGGTTGCCAATAATGATTTCGGCAACAGGACGTGCCACACGTAGCAGCTGCGATTGATCGTACTTGACGATCAGATCATCCGCCTTGGCCGTGATGGCACTCATTGCGATCGCCGCAGTGACAGTGGCGCCAATAACCAGCGCCAGCAACGTTCGTGATGAACCAAAGGGAGAACGGGTAAGTAATCCTGACATCTCGGTGCGACCTCTAATGAAAGTTCGATTTTTCAGCCGTGATCTGACCAGCAAAAGATGAAGAAAGTGCAAACGGTCGACCCTGGATGATACACGGTGCGGCTCCGGAGGGGCTGGATCGGTGCATTCGAATGCAAGATCAATATTGGCAATATAATGAGGTTGTTTTTCAAGAGGCCATCGAAATATAATATTAACCTAGTTTTTTCGGATTATCCTCGCTTAGGTTTTTAGTAATTTTTCCTGGGCATATTCAGCGTTGTCAGAGCCACAACGGCCTGGCACACCAAAGACCAAGTGTGGGTCTAATCTAGTCTAGAGTTGGGAGAGTTGTTATGAAATTGTTCGCTCGCTTTGCAAAGTGTGAGTCTGGCGCAACCGCTATTGAATATGGCCTGATCGCTGCTCTGATCGGCGTCGCCATCATCGGTGCTGTCACTAACGTCGGCAACGGCATCAACAACACGTTCGGCAACGTCAGCGCGAAGCTCTAATCCTAACCGGATGAGCTGGCGCAATCTGGAGCCGTCGAGGCGGTTCCAGAGATGCCTAAAAGAATCCGTCGAGCCCCGGCTCGGCGGGTTTTTCGTTTTTAGAAGAGGTGAATTGTATTCGCTTTTAGATAAGGTATTATATTGAAGTTTTGTTAGGTAGTAATTTTGAGAATGATATCGAAGTTGATCGCGCGGCTGCCATGTTAATATTTGAGAATGATCAGTGTTCTAGGGTGATCAAGTCGAGTTGTGAAAAGAAAACTGCGAAAAGCGGTGGCTTGTGTTGTGGTCTTAGGAGAGTGTGATGCTGGATTTGTGGAAAAGATATTTCAAGGATAAGAGCGGTGCGACCTCGATCGAATACGCGCTGATCGCGGCATTTCTGTCACTCGCGGTGGTTTCCGGCGCTCAGGCCGTTGGCCTCGACCTCACGAACATTTTCACCAACGCGGCAACGGCCCTCTAGTTCGCCGACCGGGTGGCGCGTCGGTTGGTCGCCGGCGCCCAACCTGGGCGACATCGAGAACAGCTCACGGGGGTGATGCAATCTAGGCGCCCTGCCAGGTCGGGGCATGGGGTTCGGTCCGACCGGCCCGGCGATAGATTTTGTTCTAAAGCCTGTCGCATCCAATCGGATTCAACTTCAAGGCCGCGACCGCGGCCCGGCGCCTCGCGCCGCCCGCTCATAAAGGCGCGTTTGCGCCCACAAGCTCCTCGAATTGTCACAACAATGGCCTGTGTGGCCCTGTCTCCCGCGGGGGCGGTGGCGATGTCCCAGTCATCTTTAGGGTCGCTTTACGTCCAGACGATATAATCCGTCATCGTTGAACGAGAGCCAGCACGTCTGGCCGCAGGAGGGTGTTGACGTGACGTATTCTCTTTTACTGGTCTTTCCAGCCCTCATGATCTTTGCGGCCATGATGGATCTGTTCACGATGACCATCCCGAATCGCATTTCCATCATCTTGGTCGCCGCCTTCCTCATCGCCGCGCCGCTCACCGGCATGACCTGGGAGCAGTTTTTCGTCCATCTCGGCACCGGTTTTGGCGTACTTGCACTCGGCATCGCGCTGTTCGCCTTCGGGCTCGTTGGCGGCGGTGACGCCAAGCTGCTTGCGGCTGCCTCGCTCTGGATCGGGTTCAACGACCTTGGCCAGTACATGTTCATGGTTGTTCTGATGGGCGGGTTTTTGTCGATTCTCCTGCTGGTTTACCGTGGAATGATGCCGCCCAGCTGGTTGCTTGGCCAACCGTGGGCCTTGCGGTTGCACAACAAGAAAGAAGGCATTCCATACGGCTTGGCGCTGTCGGGCGCAGCGCTGTGGATCTTTCCTGCAACGACTTGGTTCACGGCAGTCGCCGTCTAGAACTGACGTGCTCCGCCCACCTCTGGCCCAAGAGACGTCGCCGTCAATGGGCCCGAAAGGCACGTCCTGTGCCCGGCGCGTTTAGAAATTGTTCGCCATCGCGCGCTCGTTCCCGGGAAATCTGACGCGCTTTGTGCCGAAATAGCATCCCGATTAACGTCATGTTGAGGTTTGTCGGTCAAGGTCGCATTCAAATTACGACTTCCGTGGGACGGATCGAAAGGACCTGTTGGAGCTATGAAACGCGCTCAATTGCTCGGCATCGGTATTGCTGGAATCGCTGGCCTCGCGGCTTTTATTGGCATGCAAAGCATTGTCAAGCAGCCCCCGCCCAAACTCATCGTCAAGGAAGAAGTCAATTCTACCCAGGTGCTTGTCGCCCAGACCCAGATCGGTCTTGGCAGTGTTGCGACCGAATCAAACTTCCGTTGGCAGGAATGGCCGAAGAATGCTGTCAGCCCGGCATTCATCACGCACGAGTTGCGCCCCAACGCAATGCGTGAGCTGCGCGGTTCCATTGCGCGCGCCTCGATCATCGCCGGCGAACCGGTAACGGAGCGGAAGCTGATTTCGGCCGGAAAGGGCGGTGTACTTGCCGCAATTCTGCCAGCCGGCATGCGCGCGATTTCCACGCGAATCACGGATCAGACAGCCGTCGGCAAGATGATCCTGCCAAACGATCATGTCGACGTTATCCTGACGCAGCGCAAGCGCGACAAGAACGGCGGTGAGCAGCATGTCAGCGACACCCTGTTCCGCAACATTCGCGTGCTTGCGATTGGCACCCAGCTGGAAGCCAAGGAAGAGCAGAACAACGCGCAGGGCAATGTCGCCACGCTGGAATTGACGTCGCAGCAGTCTGAATTGCTGGCCCTTGCTAACGCCATGGGCGAGATCTCGCTCGCGTTACGCAGCATTGCCGACATCAACGCTGACAAGAATTTGGACAACGTCAAAAAGAAAAAGCCTGAGGACAGCACGTCCATCAGCATCCTTCGGTACGGCGTTAAGCGACGTGCATACGGCGTTAACTAACCGTCCACTATCTTTAAGTAAGTTCTAAATACCTTCTCTGTAATTCGTTCTGTGTGCGTCTGCGTTCGAGTCCCTCCCTAATCGGTAGCTCGTCAAAAGGCTGACACCCATGCGAAAAACAACAATCAAGGTGGTTTGCGCCGCGCTGGCCTCTGCGGCCACCTTTGCAATGACCTGTGCTCTCCCGGGAGGCGCAAGCGAGGCGATTGCCGGCGATCGGTCATCACGCAATCATGGGGCGCCCGTCGCCGCCACCTCTCATCGCTCGGTCTTTAGTGTTCGCAATAGCAATCAACTGCCCATGACCAAGGGCTTGTCGGTTGCACTGAACAAGTCACTTCTGATCGAGCTGCCGCGGGAACTTCGAGATGTCGTCGTCTCAGACCCGGAGACGATGGATGTTGT